>JBJKPA010000174.1:0-7285 GCA_046706905.1 Gemmatimonadaceae bacterium | reverse complement strand
GGGCAGCCGCACGTGCTCCAGCACGCGGACCACCACCCCCACGCGGTACAGGTCCCCCGCCGCGGGGTCGTCGACGTCCGGGTTCCGCTGGGTGACGACGAACAGGTAGTGCTCGCCCGGGCCCTCCATGGCGGCCTCGACCGCCGCCACCGATCCCCGCCGTCCGACGAGCAGCGGCATCGCGATGGCCGGAAAGAACACGACGTCGCGGAGGGGGAGGACGGGGAGGCGGGCGGGGACGGGGACGCGCTCCCCGTCGGGGGTGATGATGGGCATGGGGAGAAGGTAACGGTATGAGGGTAGGACGGTAGGACGGTAGGACCGAAAGAGAACGGCGGCAGGGCTCTCCGCCCTCGCCGCCGTTGCTTGCCGTCCTACTGTCCTACCGTCCTACCGACTCACGCCTCTTTCTTCTTCCTCTGCGGCGAGATCTCCAGCAGTGGAGGCGCCCCGTGCACCGCGGGCTCCGTGATCTTCACCTCCTCCACGTCCTCGCGCGTCGGCAGGTCGAACATCACGTCGGTGAGCATCTCCTCGAGGATCGCCCGCAGGCCGCGCGCGCCCGTGCCGCGCCGGAGCGCCTTGCCGGCGATCGCCCGGAGCGCCGAATCCTCGAACGTCAGCTTCACCTCTTCCAGCTCGAACAGCTTGGTGTACTGCTTGGTGAGCGCGTTCTTGGGTTCCTTGAGAATGCGCACCAGTGCGTCCTCGTCCAGCGCGTCGAGCGCCACCGTCACCGGCAGGCGCCCCACCAGCTCGGGGATCAGCCCGTAGCGGAGCAGGTCGTCGGGCTCCACGTCGGCGAACGGCGTCTTGTTCACGCCGTCGGTGGCCGCCGCGTTCTCCTGGCCGGTGAACCCGATCTGCCGCTTGCCGATGCGCGACTCGATGATCTTCTCGAGGCCGTCGAACGCGCCGCCGCAGATGAACAGGATGTCCTTGGTGTTGATCTGGATGTATTCCTGCTGCGGGTGCTTGCGGCCGCCCTGCGGGGGAACGCTCGCCACCGTGCCTTCCAGGATCTTGAGCAGCGCCTGCTGCACGCCCTCGCCCGACACGTCGCGCGTGATGCTCGGGTTCTCGCTCTTGCGCGCGATCTTGTCGATCTCGTCGATGTACACGATGCCGCGCTCGCACTCGGCGACGTTGAAGTCTCCCGCCTGGAGCAGCCGGACGAGGATGTTCTCCACGTCCTCGCCCACGTAGCCGGCCTCGGTCAGCGTCGTGGCATCGGCGATCGTGAACGGCACGTCGAGGATGCGGGCCAGCGTCTGCGCGAGCAGCGTCTTGCCCACGCCCGTCGGGCCGATGAGCAGGATGTTCGACTTGTCCAGCTCCACGTCGTCGTCACGCAGCGACGCCGAGTTGATGCGCTTGTAGTGGTTGTACACCGCCACGGACAGGGCCTTCTTGGCCTTCTCCTGCCCGATCACGTACTGGTCCAGGATGTCCTTGATCTCCTGCGGCGTGGGAACCTGCGTGATCGCCTCGGCGACCTCGCGCTCCTCGTCCTCCGCCAGGATCTCGTTGCACAGCGCGATGCACTCGTTGCAGATGTACACGGACGGGCCCGAAATGAACTTCCGGACCGAGTCCTTGGACTTGCCGCAGAACGAGCACCGCAGGTGTTTGTCGTGGGACATGCTGAACACTCAACTACGCGAAGGGTAACGCGGCGCGCCGGCGCGCCCTGTCTCAGGATATACCCGCGGCGCGCGCACGGTCAAGCAATGGACGACCCAGGCTCGTGAACGTTTTCACGAGCCCCTGTCCAGGTCCGAAATCTCCCCTACTTCTTGGCCGCTTCGCCCGATTCCACGCCTTCCGGAATGGCCGACGCGTTCGAGATCACGGCATCCACGAGTCCGTATTCCTTGGCCTCTTCCGCCGACATGAAGCGGTCGCGGTCGGTGTCCTTCTCGATCGTCTCGATGGACTGGCCGGTGTGCTTCGCCATCAGCTCGTTGAGCTTGGAGCGGAGATACAGGATCTCCTTGGCCTGGATCTCGATGTCCGAGGCCGTGCCCCCGCCCCCCGACTGCGACGGCTGGTGGATCATGATTCGCGAATGGGGCAGGGCGAACCGCTTGCCCTTGCGGCCGGCGGCGAGCAGGAACGCCCCCATGCTGGCCGCCATCCCCATGCAGATCGTGTTCACCGGCGCCTTCAGGAACTGGATCGTGTCGTAGATCGCGAGTCCCGCCGAGACGCTGCCGCCCGGCGAGTTGATGTACAGATGGATGTCCCGCTCCGGGCTGTCCGCCTGCAGGAACAGCAGCTGGGCGATGATGATGTTCGCCACATCGTCGTTCACCGGCGTGCCGAGGAACACGATGCGGTCCATGAGCAGCCGCGAGAAGATGTCGTAGCTGCGCTCGCCGCGGCTCGACCGCTCGATGACGTAGGGAGGATAGATCGTGGACATGGGGTAGTCGCTCATCAGTCTGCCTGCTCCACCGTGTTCTGGTCCAGCAGCCACGCGAAGACCTTGTCTTCGGTGATGCTGCGTTCGATTTCCTTCAGCCGCCCCGCCTTCTGGAGCGACGCGTACACCTGGCCGGGCTCGGCATTGCGCTTGGCCGCCACCTCGGCCACGCGGTCGTCCACGTCGGCTTCGGTTGCGGCCAGCTTCTCCCGCTCGGCCAGCGTATCCACGATCAGGTCGCGCCGCACCTGCCGCTCCGCCACCGGGCGGAACTCGGCCACGAACTGGTCGCGCTCGTCTTCCCGTACCTGATACACCTCGAGGTACGCCTGGATCATCTGGTTCACCCAGCTCGGCGGCACCTCGAACGGATTCGCCTCGCCGATCCGCTCGACGAGCTGCTGCCGCACGCCCGCGTCGGCGTCGCGCTTCGCGTGGTCCTCGAGATCCTTCCGCACCGTCGTCCGGAGCACCTCGAGCGAATCGAAGTCGCCCACCTCGCGCGCGAACGTGTCGTCCAGCGCCGGGAGGGCCTTCCGCTTGACCTCCTGCAGCACCACGCGCACCGGCTTGTTCTTCCCCCGCTGCGCCTCGTCCGGGAAGTCCTCCGGCCACCGCACCGACTGCTCCTTGGTCTCGGACGGCGACATTTCCATGATGAGCTCTTCGATCCCGGGGATCGCCTGGCCGCTACCCAGGACGATGGTGTACTCGCGCCCCTCGGGGATCTCGCCCCCCTCCTCGGCCGTGGCCAGGAGCACCGTCACCATGTCGCCGGGCATCGGACGCTCCAGCACCGGCGACCAGGCCGCCCGCTGATCGCGAAGCTGCTCGATCTGGTCGGCCACCGCCTGGTCCGTGACCTCGGCGGCCTGCCGCTTGAGCGTGAATCCGCTCACGCGCTCCAGCGCGACCTCGGGCCGCACCTCGAGGTGCAGCTCGAAGGTCATCTCCTCCCCTTCGTTGAACTTCAGGTCGTGCACGTGGGGCTGGGCGGCCACCTTGAGCTGCTCCGTATCGAGCACCTTCTGGAAGGCCTCCTGGACCACGCGCTCGATGACTTCCTGCCGGATGGCGTCCTTGTAGCGCTTCTTGACCAGGTCGGCCGGCGCCTTGCCCGGGCGGAACCCCTGCAGCCGGACGGTCGACGCGTACCGCTTGGCGGTCTTGTTCTCCACCGCCTTGACGTCGGCGGCCGGAACGGTCACGGCCAGCAGTCGCTCGACGCCGGCACTCTTCTTCGTGGTGATCTGGATGTCCATGGGGTGTGTTCTGGGCTCCGGGTACGGCTCAACCCCCGCCAACGGGCGGGGCGGGGCCTTCCCGGGGTGTCCCGAAAGCTAACCGGAGGGGGGAGGGGGGCCTAGGTCCGTCCCGGGGCGGCGTTCGAGGGCCCACTCCCGCCGTCGGCTCCGAATATTCCCCTTGCGTTTCTATGGAAGTGGTTGCACTCTCCCATAGAATTCCTATGGAGGTGGCCGTGGGCGACTCGATCGACATCCTGCGCGGCACGATGGACGTGCTGATTCTGCGGGCGGTGAGCTGGGGGCCGATCCACGGCTATGGCGTGGCGCGATGGATCGAGCGGGCCACCGGCGAGGCGCTCAAGGTCGAGGAGGGCACGCTCTACCCGGCGCTCCACCGTCTGGAAGACCGCAGGCTCATCGAGGCCGAGTGGGGGCTCTCGGAGAACAACCGGCGGGCACGCTTCTATACGATCACCGCGGCTGGCCGGAAGCAGCTCCGCCACGAGACCGCGGCGTGGGCCCGCTTCTCGCAGGCGATGACGTCGGCGTTGGAGGCGCCCGGTCCGGGCGCCCTTCCGTCGGAGGGCTGAGCCATGGCCAAGCGCGAGCCGATGTGGCGCCGGTACGCCCGCTTCTTCGGTCCCGACGTCGAGGCCGACGTGGACGACGAGCTGGCCGACCATCTCGCCCGGCTGGAAGACGAGTTGCGCGCGAAGGGCGTTGGCGAGGCCGAGATCGCGGCGGCGGTGCGCGCGCGCTTCGGGGATCCCGACGCGGTCCGCGCGCGGCTGCGCCGCAGCGACGAGCTGCGTCGCCGGCACCGGCTCAGGCTCGACGCGTTCGGGAGTTTCGGGCAGGACGTGGGCTACGCGCTGCGCCGTCTGCGGCAGCGGCCGGGATTCACGGCCGCGGTGGTCGTGGTCCTCGCGCTCGGCGTGGGGGCGACGACGGCGATGTTCAGCGCGGTGGACGCGGCGATGTTGAGGCCGCTGCCGTTTCCGCAGGCGGATCGGCTGGTCTCCGCGGACCTCGACGTGCCGATGGACAACTCGGCGTTCCATATGCCGCCCCCGAAGTATCACACGCCGAACATCAATGATCTCGATTCGTCCCCCGGAATCTTCGCCCACTCGGCGGCATACGCCGCCGGTGGACTCAACCTGGCGGATCCGCGGGAGCCGCTGCGCGTGCAGGTCGGCGTGGTCACCTCCGGCTTCTTCGCGACGATGGGGGTGGAGCCCGCCACCGGGCGTCCGTTCAGCACCACCGAGGGGAAGCCCGGAGGCGCCCTCGTCGCGATCCTGTCCCACGCGCTCTGGCGCGGCCATTTCGGTGGCCGCCCGATGATCGACAGCACGATCTCGCTCAGCGGGAAACTCTACACCGTGATCGGGGTCATGCCGAGGGGGTTCGACTTCCCGAGTGGCAGTCAGATCTGGATTCCGCTCTCCAACCCGATGACGGGGGCCACGTTCGCGGCCTTCCGGAACTACATCCCCTCGTACACGGTGGCCCGGCTGGCCGACGGCGCCACGGTCGCCCAGGCGTCGGCGCGGGTGCGTGCGATTTGGGAGCGTGCGCTCTCGACAGTGCCCGCCGCGGACACCGGCGCACGCATGGGATTCCAGCGCCGCGTCGCGGACCTGGAAGCAAACGGATTCGTGCAGCCCTTCCGCACAGCGCTGGTCGCGAACGGTCGCGCGGCGCTCCTGATTCTGCTCGGCGCTACCGGGCTGCTCCTGCTGATCGCCTGCGCGAACGTCACCAATCTCCTGCTGTCACAGGCGGCCATGCGCCGGCACGAGATCGCCATGCGCGCCGTGCTGGGCGCGACGCGCGGCCGGGTGGTCCGCCAGCTGCTCACGGAGAGCGTGATCCTTGCCACGGCCGGCACGTCGCTCGGCGTGGTGCTCGCTCGTCCCGCGCTCGCGCTGGTGTCGGCCATCATGCCCAAGGCGATCGCGGGACTCGCACCGCCCGGTCTCGACGCGCGCGTGCTGGCATTTGCGGCGGCGCTGGCGCTCGTGACCGGCATCGGCTTCGGTGTCTGGCCCGCCTTCGGCATCTCGCGTGCGCAGTTGGGGGAGGACATGAAGGCATCGGGTGGCCGCGGCTCCACGCGCGGCGGCGCGGGTCGCGCACGCCGGGTGCTGGTGGGGGCCGAAGTCGCGCTCGCGCTGGTCCTGCTCGTCGGCGCGGGGCTTACCCTTCGCAGCTTCGTCCGGTTGGTCACGGTGAACTCTGGGGTCGAGGCGGAGCACGCTGCCACGCTCGAGCTGTCGTTCGGCGCCGACGTCACCCAGCAGTCCCGGCGCATCGCGGATTTCGAGGCCATTCTCGCGCGCCTCCGGGGGGCGCCGGGCATCGAGGCGGCCGGTCTCATCAACAACCTGCCGCTCGGCCAGGAAGGGAACGTCGCCATGTGGGTGGGGCGGAAGGGTGTCTCCCCCAACCAGGATCCGCACCCTGTAATGGGCGCGTATCTGCAGGCGACGGGCGGCTACTTCCTGGCGATGGGCATCCCTCTCCTGCAAGGGCGTACGTTCACGGCCGCCGACGACTCGGGTGCTCCCCAGGTCGCGGTCATCGACCGGGCGTTGGCCGACACTCTATGGCCCGGTGAGAATCCGGTTGGGCGGCAATTCTCGTTCGGCTTCGGATCCAATCTTCTGACTGTCATAGGGGTCGTTGGGCAGGTCCGGCTGCGTGCCTTGAACGAGGCCCCCATCGCCTCCGTCTACCAGTCTGCGTATCAGGTCACTCCCGGTTCGTTCACCATCGTCGCGCGCGGCACGCTTCCACCGAGCGCGATGCTCGCACGGCTGCGCGATGCCGTCCACGCCGTGGATCCAGCGCAGGCCGTCTACCGCGTCCGGATGATGGACGACGTGGTCAGTAGCTCGATCACGCCACAACGCACCGACACGCTCCTCATCTCGCTCTTCGGGGCCCTCGCGCTGGTCCTCACCGCACTCGGCGTCTACGCCGTGGTGTCGTACTCCGTAGCCCAGCGCCGGCGCGAGCTGGGCATTCGCGCCGCGCTGGGCGCGTCGGGTGGGGATCTGCTGTCGCTCGTGGCGCGCGAGATGGTCTGGGTGACGCTGGCCGGCCTCGTGCTGGGCCTGGCCGGGGCATGGGCCGGAGCGCGCGTGCTCCAGTCGCTGCTCTACGGGGTCGGCGTCCACGACGTGGCGACTTTCGCCGTGGCCCCGCTCGCGCTCCTCGTTCCCGCGGCACTCGCCACGCTCATCCCGGCGCGACGCGCGGCGCGCACCAACCCGGTCGAGATCATCCGCGACGAGTAGCCCACCCAGTGCGAGAGGGGGGACTCGAACCCCCAAGCCTTGCGGCACAGGATCCTAAGTCCTGCGCGTCTGCCAGTTCCGCCACTCTCGCTCGTGACTACAAAACTACGCAGGGCCTCGAAACGCGCCAGCAAGCCCCGCGCCTACAAGGACAGCGCCAACAAACCCTGCGCAACTACGATACCGCGCTGGCAACACCAGCGCGGAATTAGGAAGGGGGGTCGGCGGTTCGCCGCGCCCCCCTCCCCAATACAACCCGCCTAACCTGCTAACCTGCAAAAGTTCAAACCGTTCAGTTTTTTTAACGG
>JBJKPA010000173.1:0-3154 GCA_046706905.1 Gemmatimonadaceae bacterium | reverse complement strand
CGGGCGGCCAGGTCCGGTCGGGCGTGCTCGGGGCGGGCATGCGCGGAAGCTAGCGCCGCGGCGCGGGCGGCCGGCACGGGCGCCGGTCCGTGTCGGCAAAACTTAGTGCGCCTCGCGCCTCGCGGCGCCCGAGGACCACCAGAAGGTGGCGACGATCAGCGCGATCGGGATGAGCGCCGCCGTGCAGAGCATGGCGAGCGACGCGTACCCCACGACCGCGGTCCGGAACAGCCCGCGCTCGGACTCGACGCCGGGATGATCGGTCGTGTCGATCGCGCCCCGCCGGGCGAGCATCGTCATGGCGCTGTCGAGCTTCGCCTTCTTGGCGTCCCCCGCGTGGATCGAGTCCACGGTCCGCCGCGCCGCCGGGTCGCCGGGATGCGCCTTCGCGTATGCCTCCCAATCGGCGGCGATCTTCGCGTCGCGCGCGTGGTACTGGACGTCCTCGTGGGCGACCTGGCCGAGGACGCGACGGCCGTTCGCGAAGGAGATCCAGAAGGCGCCCATGAGGAGCGCGAAGGCGAGCACGGCGCCCCCTGCCCAGAGGAGCATGAGCTGGCCGCCGGTATACGCGCGGACATCCTTCATGGCGCGTCGTACCCCCAGTCGTAACTCCGTTCGGTGCCCATCAACCGCCACCGCGCGGGTTGCTCGTTGTGCATCCAGTCCACCGGCTCGGCCAGCGGCTGCGCCGCGGCGGCGCGGGCCAGCGCGGCGCGCACCGCCGCCTTCTGCTCGGCGCCCATCGCGTCGGCGGCCAGCGAGACGAAGCACATCGTGCCGCTCCGCGACACGAGGTCGAGCCATTCGGCGGCCAGCTTCCACGGCTGCCCGGTGGTCACGGGCGCGATGTCGGGATCGGCGATGTAGAACGCGCCGCTCTGCCCGGCGCGGAAGGCCAGCGAGTTGACGCCCATCTTCCGGGTGCGCGTCCAGTCGTTGCCGCTGGTGTCGTCGCCCACGCGGCACATCTCGAACCGGCCCGCCGAGAGGTGGCTCACCGTGTTGCACCCGTCCACGACCGCGTCGCCGGCCGCCCGGCGGATGGTGTCGTACAGCGCGTTGACCACCTCGGCGCTGGTGCGCTTCGGCCCCTCGGCGAAGGTCCATCCGTCTTTCGTGATGGCCGATCCCATCTGGAATCCCCAGCGGCCGAACAGATCCCAGGTGGAGTAGTCGTGCTTGATGAGGTCGAAGCCCCAGCCGCGGAGCCTCGTGAAGTCGGCGGCGATCTTGTCGCGCACGGCGGGCACCGTGGGATCGAGCGCCTCGTGCTCGCGGGCGAGGCGCCAGCCGTCGGGCGCGTCGGCCGGCGCCTGCAGCGGGCGGATCCACACGCCGGGCCGGGCGCCGAGCTTCTTCACGTCGGCCAGCAGGGCCGGGATGTCGGGGAACTTCTCGTTGCCACGGTCCCAGTGCCCCGCGCGCGCCTTGCTCGCCCCGCGGCCGGGCTGCCAGCCGTCGTCGATGACCACGTACGGGCGGTTGGCACCCGACGGCGACAGCTCCACCATCCGCTCGGCGTCGGCGCGCATCGTCGCCGCGCTGTTGTTGCCGTACGCGTAGTACCAGTCGTTGTGCCCGTACACGGGCGCCGCGGGCAGCCGGGGGTCGGTGCACATCGCCCGACAGAAGTCGCGGAGCGCCACGAAGGGCCGCTGGGCATCGGGATCCGGGCGCGATATCAGTTCGCACATGTCGAGCGCCCGATCGCCGAGCTGCACGGGCAGGCCGCCGCTGCGCACGTCGGCGCAGAGCGTGAGCCCCTCGGGATCGAGCTGCCACCAGCAGAGCGCGTTGGCCCCGGTGCGCACGCCGTAGCCGTCGGTGTGCAGCCCGTCGAACGCCATCACGTACCAGGGCATCACGCGGTCGGGGGCGAAGCCGCGCCACTCGAGGTCGCCGTAGCCGCGCTCCCACGCGTCGCCAAGGATGAACTCGGTGGAGGAGAGATCCCCATTCCACCGGCAGTAGATCCGGGAGACGCCCACCGACGCGGCGAGCCGCAGCCGGTTGCGGGCCGCCGTCACTTCGACGCCGGATCCCGAGTAGCGCGCGGGGAAGCCGGCGGCGCGCTGGAGCTGCACGGTGCCCGACGCGGACTGGGCGCGAACCCAGTCCGGGGGCTGGCCCAGGTCGAGCGCGGCGGCGCGCCGGCGGCGGCTCCCTTCCTTATGTATGGCGGGCAGGCGCAGCCCCGATGCCAGCATGGCGGCCAGGCCGCCCCGAATGAACCCTCGGCGACTCGTCATGCGGTCCAATATGCGGCGCGACAACGCGTTGCGCGATTCCCGGGGTGCCCGGCGGGGTCCTGTCGATTTCCGGACGGCTCGTTCGACGTATCATTGAAAGCCTCTCAGCCACGTTGACTCCATATCCGAGGACCAGGACGATGCGCTTCATGATGCTGGTGATCCCCAAGGCGTACGAGACCGCGACGGCCGACTTCACGCCCCCCGCCGACCTCGTGGCGAAGATGACGAAGTACAACGAGTCGCTCACCAAGGCGGGCGTGCTGCTCGGACTGGACGGGCTGACACCGCCGGCCAGGGCCGCGCGCGTCGCGTTCGCCGGCGGCAAGCCGAGCGTGAAGGACGGACCGTTCGCCGAATCGAAGGAGCTGATCGGCGGGTTCTGGATGATCCAGGTCAAATCGCGCGAGGAGGCGATCGAGTGGGCCCGGCGGGCGCCGATGCTCGACGGCGACGTCATCGAGGTGCGCCAGGTGCAGGAGATGGAAGACTTCCCGGTTGACGTGCAGGCGGCGGCTCGCGGCGCGCGTTGACCCACACGACGGGAGATACGACGATGCGAGTGCTGGCCCTGTGGTACCCCGACGGCGACATCAGCGCGCCGACGCAGGACACGATGCAGAAGATGGGCGCGTTCATTCAGGAATCGGCCAAGGCCGGCGTGCTGCTCGACACCGGCGGGTGGAATCCCGACGCGCCGGCCACCGTGATCACGCGCAAGAACGGAAAGGTCGCGGTGAAGGACGGCCCGTACACCGAGGCCAAGGAGGTGATCGGCGGGTTCGCGGTGATGCGGTTCGAGACGCAGCAGGAGTTGGTGGAGTGGAGCACGCGCTTCGTGCACATCGCCGGCGACGGCCGTTCGGTGGTGCGGCCGATCGCCGACGAGCCCATCGCGCACT
>JBJKPA010000172.1:0-5966 GCA_046706905.1 Gemmatimonadaceae bacterium | reverse complement strand
AGCACCACGGAGAGCCAGGAGACGATCGTCGTGATCTTCGCGAAATGCTGGATGCCCGAGCTGATCGCGGCGCCCAGCAGGATGCCGGCGATCCCGCCGGCCACGCTGATCAGCAGCGCCTCCATGAGGAACTGGAACAGGATGTCGTGGCGGGTGGCGCCGGTGGCGCGGCGCACGCCGATCTCGCGGATGCGCTCGAGCACCGAGGCGAGCATGATGTTCATGATCCCGATGCCGCCCACGAGCAGCGAGATGGACGCGATGGCGCCCAGAACGACGTTGAAGATCGAGCGGGTGCGCTGCTCCTGGCGCAGCAGCAGCTCGGGCACCGTGATCTCGAAATCCACCACCGAGTTGTGGCGGCGGGTGAGGAGCCGGCGGATCAGGTCGGCCACGGCGGGCATGTACTGGCTGTCGTCCACGCGCACGATGATGCGGTCGAGCTGGTTGCGGTTGGCGCGCTCGGCGCGGGTCTGCGAGTCGGTGGTGTCGCCGGCCTGCGTGACCGTGTAGCTGCGCGCCGCCGCCTCGATGTCGCGCTGGGTCAGCTCGGCGCGGTTGCGAAAGCGCGCGAGCATCGTGGGCACGGGCACGTAGACGTCCATGTTCGCGTCGCGGATGCCGAGCCGCTGCGTGGTGAGCGCGCTGACCTCGCGGTCGGCCAGCACGCCGACCACGGTCACCCAGACGTTGCCCACCTTGAGCCGATGGTCGAGCGGATTTTCCGTGGTGAAGAAGCGCCGGCTCACGCCGTAGCCGATGATCGCCACCGGCTCGCCGTCCTTCACCTGAACCGGCGCCCAGTCGGTGCCGCGGGCGATGTCCAGGTTGAGCATCCGGAAGTAGCTCGTGTCCACACCCACGACCTTGCCCGAGCGGCGCAGCCCCTCGCGGACGAGCGCGGTGTTGAGCACGATCTCGCCGCTCGTGGACTCGACGTGCGGAACCACGGCGGCGATCGCCTGCTCATCGGCGTAGGTGAGCCCCGGCGAATACCGTTTGGGCTGGTTCTCGGCCTGCTGCGCCTGCGACACCGTGCCTTCCTGCTGCTGCACGATGGGCGTCACGATCACGTTGTTCGACCCCAGCAGGCGCATCTGCTGGATGACCTCCTGCTCGGCGCCGCGGCCGATGGCGAGCATGGCGATCACCGACGCCACGCCGAACAGGATGCCGAGCGAGGTGAGCCCGGCGCGGAGCTTGTTGTGCCCTACGGCCTCGAGCGCGGTGCGCAGCCCGAACAGGACGTGGCCGACGATCTGCGCCCGCAGCTCGGCGAGCGTCCAGCGTTCCGGCTCCACCGGCTCACTTCCGCGGATGCGTGGTGGACCCGGCGGGCTTTTCCGCCTTGCTCCCCTTGCCCTGCCCCCTGGCCGGCGCCTCGGGCAGCGCGGTGTCGCCGCCCACCGCGTGCGCCGGGGGCTGCGCGCCGGGCAGCCGCACCAGGTGCAGCGACGCCGGCTGGTCGGGCGGCGTGAGCAGCACCTGGTCGCCCGCCGAGAGACCGGCGGTGATGATCACGTCGTCGTCGTTCATGACGCCCGTGGTGACCTGCTGCCGCTCGACGTCGCGCCCCGACTGTTTGTACACGATGGGGATGCCGGAGTCGCTGGCCACGGCCTCGATGGGGACGTACGTCGCGTTCCTGTTCTCGTAGGTCAGGATGGCGTTGCCGGTGGTCATTCCCGGGCGGAGCGTGGTGTCGGGCTTGTCCACGTTGATGTGGACCTCGAACACCTTGGCGTCGGAGTTGGGGCGCTGCTCGCCCACGTTGGCCACGCTGGCCACCGTGCCGGCGAACGACTTGGTGGGGTCGGCGTCGAGCGAGATCGTGACCTTCTGCCCCACGGCGACCTTGCGCACGTCGATCTCGTTGATGTAGGTGACCGATTCCATCTGGGTGAGATCGGGGAGCGTGGCCACGCCGGCGTCGAAGGGGCTGATCGTCGAGCCGGCCGTGCGCTTCTGCCCGTTCCACTCCTTGATGTAGATCACCATGCCGGGGGCGGGGGCCTTGATCGTGAATCCCTGCATCACCGACTGCACCATGGCGAGCTGGTTCTTCTGGCGCTGCAGGTCGGCGCCGACCTCGCTCATCTTGGCCTGCGCTTGCAGGGTCTGCGTCTTGTAGTCCGCCTTGGCCTGGGCCAGCGCGCGGTCGGCCTGCTCGTAGTCGATCTCGACCTGGCGCTGAATGCTGGGTGCCTCGTAGATGGACTGATCCTTGACGATCTTCTTCTGCTCCAGGGCCAGCTCCTGCGAGCGGATGTCCTCGCGGGCCTTGGAGAGGGTGAGCGTGGAATCGAGCATCGCCTGCTCGTAGTCGGCCTGCGCCTTCTGCACGGCCAGCGTCACGTCCGAGAGCTTGGAGGCGACGGTGGACCGATCGAGCGTGGCCACGACGTCGCCGGTCTTCACCACGGTGCCCTCGGGCACGAGGGTGGAGATCTTCATCTGATAGACGCCGATCTGCATCGCGGCCTGGGGCGCGGTGATCTGGACGAACTTCCGGGCGCGCAGCTCGCCCGAGGTGGTGACGAGCACCTTGAAGTCGCCGTGCTTGACGGTGGCGACGAGCGCGGCGTCGGCGGGCCGCTCGCCGTGGGCGAAGACCCACGTGGCGGGGACGCCGAGCATGACGAGTGCCGCGACGACCACGAACCGGCGGGACCGGAGAAATGGCATGGGACCTCGACCCTGGGGGAGCGGTGCGCCCATCGGCGCACGCGCATGCCGATCGGTGGCGCCAATATGAGTCGCGGTCAGCGGTCCCGCATCGCCCTTAATCCAATCGTAATCCCCGTATCATAGAACGCCAATTTGCGGATTTGGAAATGGGAACGCCAGTGCGTGGAATCGGCGATTCCCTCGGCCGGTCGTCCGGATTAGCTTGGTCGGCATGCGCCGGCCGTCGCTTGCCCGAACGTGGTACGCCGTGGGCGCCCTGGTCGCGCTCGCATGGGCGTCGCCGGCGGCGGGGCAGAGCTTCGCCCAATTCGGCGGCGGTCCCAGCGTGCTGCCCTCCACGGGGGCGTCGGGTCCGTATCTGAGCGGCCTGAACTTCGCCGTGTCCCTCGGCTGGGATCTCGATTCGAGCTCCACCGTCCGGGTCGACGGAACCGTGGCGCTGTACCACACCAGGTCCACGCTCGCCCTGCCCTGCCCGTCCACGGGCTGCACCGGCGGGCCGGCATACGCGTACGACGACGGGGCGCTCACCGGCCTGGGGGTGCACTGGACCTGGGACGTGGCGCCGAACGGGCTGGTGTATCTGCTCGCCGGCGGGGGACTGTACGCCAACACGTACCGGGGAACCGAGGTCGACATCGGGATCTCGGGCGGCGCCGGCGTCGCGGCGCCCGTCGCGCCGAGGACCCGCCTGTTCGCGGAGGCGCGCTGGCTCGAGTTGGGGCGGCGCAACCAGTCCACGCCCTGGCTCGTGCCGATCACGATCGGGCTCAGGATCGCCGGCGCGCCGGAGCGGTAGCGCGCGGCGACCGCGCTCTACTTCTTCTTCCCGCCGAAGATTCCCTTGAGCTTGTTCCTGACGTCGTTCACCGCCTGCGACGCGGCAGCGCCCGACGTGCCGCCCGCCTGCACCGCGGCGTGCGTGGCCGCGCCCACGATGTCGTCGGTCAGCGCGTGCATCACCGCGGCGGCCAGCTCGACGGACGTCATGCCGCCCTGCCCGCTCCCGAGGTTGGAGAGCTCGAGCGGGGGGAGCGGGATGCTCAGCGCGGCCCGGCCGGCGCCGAGCCGGACCTTGCCGTTGCGCACCGCAAAGTGCCGGACCACGAACTTGATGGGCTTCCCGCTCTTCGTCCTGGCTGCGTCGGAGGTGCCGTTGGCGTGCTCGAGGTGCGCGAGCAGGTCGCCCACGTTGCTCGACACGATCTTCGTCTCATAGTCGAACTCGGGCGCGTCGATCTCGACGTCGTTGATCACGACCCGGTCGCCGAACAGGGACCGGGGCGCCACGGAGACGTGCAGGCTGCCCAGCGAGGCGAGGTCGGCGTTGCTCCACCCGGGGGGATTGCCGATCACGAAGCCGCGCAGGGTCCCGCTCCCGGTCAGGGGCGAGATGCTCGCCCCGGCGAGGGTCACGCGGGTGCCGGTCAGCTTGGGGGCGTAGTCGTTCACCCCCGCCTTGACGATGGACCCCAGGAAGAACGACACCCCCACCACCACGACGATGCACAGGACGGCGAGCGCGCCGACCCCGATCAGGAGCTTTTTCACACGACCTCCGGTTGCGTCTGAATTATCGGCCGCGGCACCCCTCGGCAAGCCGGCGGCGGTCCGATAGGTTTTGTGAGACGGGCAGTGCAGCGGACCCCTTCACCCGGAGCGCCTTTTGTCGAAATTCACGATCGTCATCGCCGCGTTGGCGGTGGCCGGCTCGGCCGGCGCGCAGACCGCCAAGCCCACGACGTCGTTCACCGGCGATCTGGGATACGTGAGCGCGAGCGGGAACACGCAGCTCTCGACGCTCAACATCGGCGACAAGATCGTTCACACGTCGGGCTGGTGGACGTTCACGCAGACCGCGGCGTACGTGTACGGCACGACCAAGAACGTGGAGAGCGCCAACCAGTTCCAGCTCGCGGGCCGGGTGGACTACGCGTTCCAGCAGCGGCTCGCCCTGTTCGCGGGCGCGTCGTACGACCGCAATCCCTTTGCCGGATACAATTCGCGGACCAACGAGCTGGTGGGTTTGCGGTGGAAGGCCGTGGTGGCGCCGCGGGACTCGCTGGACGTGGACGCCGGCGGCGCGCTCACGCAGCAGACCGACGTGAACGATTCGACGTCGAGCTATCCGGCGGCGCGGGTGGCGGGGAGCTACAAGCACAGCTTCAGCAAGGCCGCGTACTTCCAGCAGAATCTGGAGTATCTGCCCGACCTCAAGACGGGGGGCGCCTATCGGCTGAACTCCCAGTCGAGCGTCGTGGCGCCGGTGTCGTCGCACATCGGGATCAAGGTGAGCTACCAGATCCAGTACAACAGCAATCCGCCCGCGGGGTTCGGGACTACGGACCGGCTGCTGACCACCGGAGTGCAGGTGTCGTTCTAGGGGATCAGTCGGAGCGCTGGCCGGTCCTGGTGCGTCGCGGAGTCTTCGATCGACGGGCGGGGGCCGGCTCGGGACGTGGCGCCGCCAGCTCCTCGCGCACCTGCTTCGCCAGGAACACCTTGAGCAGGGACTGATAGGGGACGTCCCGCTCGTTGGCCAGCGCCTTGAGGTCGGCGAGCAACGGAGCCGGCAACCGGAGCGAGATGCTCTCGGTCGACGGGTGAAGATTCGGGAACACCGCGCGCTCGGCCCCGGACCAGTCGACGTAGTCCGCGGTGTCGTGCGTGCTCCAGAATTCCCGCTCGTGCGCTTCGTCGCGGAATCGCGGAATCGGCTTACGGCGCTTCTTCGGCATTCTCCAGCTCCGTGTAGCGGCGGCGCTCCCGCCGACTCATATCCCTGGCCATGATCGGCCGGACGAGCGCGTCCCGGATGGTGAAGACGATGGTGAGGCGTCGTCCGGCGCCGGTCCGCCCCAGCATGTAGTACCGCGCTTCGGATTTCGAGTGGGCGGCGTCGGTCGTGACGAAGACGGGCCGGTTGAAGAACACCTGCTCGGTTTCGCCGCGGGTGACGTCATGCGCCAGCCAGTTCTTCTCGGAGTTTCCGGCATCCCACCGAAAGCCCGTGAGGTCCCGGAAGTACTCGGCGAGCAGGCCCATGGGGGATGTATATGCCAGCAATATACCCCTGTCAAGGCGGGACGGCCGGAGGGCTAGGGAACCGAGGACCGATCCCGGATCACCTCGTATTTGCGCGCCAGTCGGTTCCATTCGTCCATCAGGGCCGAGCAGGACACGCGCGCGATTCGAAGGGTGGCGTGCGCGGGCGTGGGGACGTCGCCGCCCCCCACGAATTCCGTGCCGCCGCCGGTGACGTGCCCGTCGTGGAACGC
>JBJKPA010000171.1:0-5078 GCA_046706905.1 Gemmatimonadaceae bacterium | reverse complement strand
GTCGACCCGTTGCTCCGCGTCGAGCCCGCCGAGTGGCGCGACTGGTTCGGGCGATACCTGTCGGCCGCGCGAGACGGGGCGGGGAAGGGGGCGGGGGCATCGGAGAATCGTGATGCGATCGTTCCCTCGCCGCTCATGCCGCATCTCCTGCGCGACTGGCTGCTCGACGCCGCGCGCGCCCGCTGGGCGGACGGCGCGGTGGCGGTCGGCGCGCTGGACAGGCCGCCCGACGTTCCGTGGGAGCGCGCCGCCCCCGACGGCACGCACTACGTGAGCTTCGCGACCTGGATGTGCCCGATCAACTGCATCGAGCCGGCGATCTGCCCGCACACGAAGGGCCCGCGCGACTGGAGCCTCGCCTCCACGATTCGCGCGTATGCGGCGGAGCGGGGGGCCGCCGCGCCGATCCTCTTCCAGTGCACGCACCGCGCCTACGGCGTGGGGATGGTGGACGTGCGCGACGTGCTCGCCGCCGACGCGGCGATCGCCGCCGCGGGTCATGGCGGGCGCGCCGTGGACGTCATCGTCGGCACCGTGTCGCACTGCCATGGGGCGCTGAGCCGGTTGGTCGTGGGGGCCGCCACGGGCGGCTGACGGCGCGGAACGGAGTCGGGCGAAAACCGGTTCCAATACACGAGGCAACTGGCGAGATTCCTACGCATCCGAACGCGGGCGCGGACATCGTGCGCCCCCCAAAAACACGAGAGAGTCCTGTGGGCCAGACTTACGAGTACGATATCGTGATCGTCGGCGCCGGACCGGCCGGCCTGTGCGCCGGCATGTACGCGGGCCGCGGTATGCTCCGGGCGGTGGTCCTGGAGCGCGGCGCCCCCGGCGGCGAGCTGCTCAACACCGAAGTGATCGAAGACTACCCCGGCTTCGAGCACATCCTGGGCTTCGAGCTCGCCCAGAAGTTCGCCGATCACGCCGTGAAGTTCGGGGCCGAAGTGCGCACCGGCGTCGTCGTGACGTCGGTCAAGAAGCGCAACGACGGGCTGTTCGAAACGAAGACCGAGGGCGGCGAGACCTTCGTCTCCCGCACGGTCATCGTCACCGCCGGCGGCACGCCGGTCAAGCTGGGCATCCCGGGCGAGGTGGAGCACGCCGGCAAGGGGGTGTCCTACTGCGCGGTGTGCGATGGCGCCTTCTTCCGCAACCAGACCATCGCCGTGGTGGGCGGCGGCGACGCGGCCGTCGAGGAGGCCGACTACCTCACGCGCTACGCCGACAAGGTGTACGTCGTCCACCGCCGCGACGCGTTCCGCGCCTCGAAGATCCTCCAGGAGCGGCTGTTCGCCAATCCCAAGATCGAGGTCGTCTGGAACACGGTCGTCGAGCGCGCCGTGGGCGACGAGCAGGGGCTGCTGCACCACCTCGAGATGCGCGACGTGAACACGAACGCCGCGCGCGAGCTGGCCGTGACGGGCCTGTTCATCTTCGTCGGCTTCCGGCCCAACACCGGCGTGATCGCCGACCACGTGGATCACGACGAGATGGGCTATCTGCGCACCGACTGGAGCATGATGACCTCGCTGCCCGGGCTGTTCGCGGCCGGCGACGTACGCGTCCAGGTCACGCGGCAGGTCACGACCGCCGTCGGCGACGCGACCACGGCCGCCATCGCCGCCGAGAAGTATCTCAAGGCGCGCGAGGACGCCGCCAAGCCCGTCGGCGCGGCCTGACGGAGCGCCGGCCGTGCTCACGCTCCTGTCCGAAACCGTCGGCCCCTTCCACGAGAACAGCTACCTGGTCGTGGACGACGCGTCGCGGCACGCGGTGCTCGTGGACCCCGGCGACGAGGCCGACCGGCTGCTCGCCATGATCGAGCGCGCCGGCGCCACGCTCGACGCGATCTGGATCACGCACGGCCACGTCGACCACGTCGGCGCGATCGGCGCGGTGCGCCGCACGCATCCGGTGCCGGTCTACATGCACCCGCTCGACCGTCCGCTGTACGACCGGGCGGGGGAGGTCGCGGGGATGTACGGCCTCGACGGCTACGAGCAGCCGGAGCCCCCGGACCGTACCCTGAACGAGGGCGACCGCCTTTCGCTGGGCGCGCTGCGCTTCGACGTGCTCCACACACCGGGCCATGCCCCGGGCCACGTCGTGTTCCTGGGCCACGGGCTGATGCTGGGCGGCGACCTGCTCTTTCAGGGCTCGATCGGCCGCACCGATCTCCCGTTCGCCGACGGCGCCGCCATGGACGCCTCGCTGCGGCGCGTGAGCGCCCTCCCGCCGGAGACCGTGGTCCACCCCGGGCACGGACCGGCCACGACGATCGGGGAGGAGCTGGCCACGAATCCGTTCCTCAACGGCATCGCGCTTCCGGTGCGCCGCTGATGCCCACCCCCCGCGGGGCCTCGCTCGCGCAGATCGTGATCACCAGCGTGTGGCTGGGCGCGGCGCTCCTGCTGGCGGCCGCGGTGGCGCCTGCCGCGTTCGCCGTGCTTCCGTCGCGCTCGCTGGCCGGCGACCTCGTGGGGCGCGTGCTCCCCGTGATCTTCTGGTCCGGGATGGCGCTGTTCGCGGCGGTGATGGTGCTCGGCGTCTGGACCGACGCCCTGTCGAAGTACAAGCCGCGCGTGCTGTTCGCCGCCATCGGCGGCACCGCGTGCATGATCGCCCAGTTCGTCGTCGACGTGACGATCGCCCGGATCCGCGCCCGCGCCCACGGGCCGATCGACGCGCTCCCGGCCACCGATCCGCTGCGCGTCGCGTTCGGCCAGCTCCACCTGTTCAGCGTCGTCCTGCTCGGCCTCGCCATGCTGGCCGCCGCCGCCGTGCTCCTCCTCGCCCTGCGCGGGGAGCGGCGCCCCGCGTCTCCCTGATTCATTCCGCAGCCCAACATCTTGCGAGTTCTCATATGACCCCCGCCACCAGAACCGAAAAGGATCCGCTCGGCCCGCTCGACGTCCCGGCCGATGCCTATTACGGCGTGCAGACGCAGCGCGCCCTCGAGAACTTCCCGATCAGCGGCCTCAAGCCCCTCGCGGAGTTCGTCCGCGCCGTGGTCTGGATCAAGAAGGCCGCCGCGCTCACCCACAAGGAGACCGGCCGCCTCGACGCCAAGCTCGCCGACGCCATCGTCGCCGCCGCCGACGAGGTCCTCGCCGGCAAGCACGACGCCCACTTCGTGGTGGACGTCTACCAGGCCGGCGCCGGCACCTCGCACAACATGAACGTCAACGAGGTGCTCGCCAACCGCGCCAACGAGCTGCTGGGCGGCAAGCGCGGCGAGTACAAGCCCGTGCACCCCAACGATCACGTCAACATGGCGCAGTCCACCAACGACGTGATCCCCACCGCCATCCGCCTCGGCGCGCTCGACCTGCTGGCCGGCTTCGAGCGGGCCTTCACCGGCCTCCGCGACGCCTTCGCCGAGAAGGGGCGCGAGTTCGACGGCGTGCTCAAGTCCGGCCGCACGCACCTCCAGGACGCGATGCCGATCCGCCTCGGCCAGGAATTCCACGCCTACGCCGGCACCATCGACCGCAACCTGGCGCGCATCCGCCAGGCCGCCGACTACCTGCGCGACCTCGGCATCGGCGGCAGCGCCGTGGGCACCGGCGTCAACGTCGAGCCCGAATACCCCGGGCTCATGAACAAGTACCTCAAGCAGGTCACCGGACTCGACCTGCGGGCCGGCAGCGACCGCATCCAGCTCATGCAGAGCATGGGCGACGCGGCGGCCTTCTCGGCCGCCGTCAAGGTGCTCGCCCTCGACCTCGGCAAGATTGCCAACGACCTGCGCCTCCTCGTGAGCGGCCCGCGCACCGGCCTCGACGAGATCGTGCTGCCCGCCGTGCAGCCCGGCTCGTCCATCATGCCCGGCAAGATCAATCCGTCGGTGGCCGAGATGGTCAACCAGGTGTGCTTCCAGGTGATCGGCAACGACGCCTGCGTGGCCGCCGCGGCCGAGGCGGGGCAGCTCGAGCTCAACGTGATGATGCCCGTCATCGCGCACAACGTGATGTTCTCGATGATCATCCTCACCAACGCCGCGACCACGCTCACCGGCCGCTGCGTCACCGGAATCACCGCCAACCGCGAGCAGTGCGAGTACTGGCTGGAACGGTCGGCGGCGCTGGCCACCGCGCTGGCCCCCAAGATCGGCTACGCCAAGGCGGCCGAGATCAGCAAGCGGTCGGTCAAGGAGGGGGTGCTCATCCGCGAGCTGGTGAAGCGCGAGCACGTCCTCCCGGCGGCCGAGATCGACGAGGTCCTCGACCTCAGGAAAATGACCGAGATCGGCGTTCCGGGCGGGAAGCACGGGGGCGGGTGACGGTCCCCGGAAACCCGGGCCGGCGGGTCCCCTTTCCGGGCGGCGGACGGGGCGTTAACGTGCATTTGTGCGCATAACGACCCTGGCCGAATACGGCGTGATCTGCGCGCTTCACCTCGCGAAGCGCAGCGATGAGGGCCCGGTGACCGGGCGTGACATCGCCGCCAGCGAGCGGCTGCCGGTGGACTACGTGGAGCAGATCCTGCTCCGGCTCCGCCGGGCCGACATCGTGAAGAGCACACGCGGCGCGCACGGGGGCTACGCACTGGCGCGCCCGGCCTCCGACATCACCGTGCGGGACGTCATCGCGGCGTCGGAGCTCACGACGTTCGACCTGCACTGCGTGTCGCACCCCGTCGAGGAGGCGCGCTGCTCGGCGTCCCACGACTGCAGCATCCGCCCCGTCTGGATGATGCTCCAGCAGAAGATCGACGAGGTGCTGGAGGGCGTCCGCCTCTCCGATCTGCTCCACCAGGAGCACGTCGTCCGGGCCCGGGTCGGCCTCCCGGAGGCCGACGAGCTCGATGGCGGTCGGGGCCTGCCCGTGCTCCAGAACGGCTGACCGCCGGGCCGGCGCTCCGCGATGCCGATCTTCGGGCGGTGGAAGGCGGAGCGTCAGGTGCAGGAGCACGCCGAGCGTTTCGTGGCCCGCCTGCTCGAGGATCCGGCCCCCGATGACGTCGCCTGGCTGGCCGCCGCGGCCACCCGAGGCGACACCGACCATGCCGCCTGGGAGCTGCGCTACGCCCGGCGCGCGCTGGGCCTCGTGAGCGCGCAACGCGATGCCCTCGAC
>JBJKPA010000170.1:0-4546 GCA_046706905.1 Gemmatimonadaceae bacterium | reverse complement strand
GTCCGATCCCGGGGGGCGGCGCACGGTGTACGACCTCGTCCCCGCGGCGCCGGGCCTCGTGTACGTGGGGCGGCTCGATTACCTGACGGAGGGCGTCCTCCTCATGACCACCGACGGCACGGCGGCACACGCGCTCACGCATCCGAGCCACGAGGTGGAGCGGACGTACGTCGCGACCGTGAAGGGCGACGCCGGCCGCGCCGTCACGGCGGCCCGCAAGGGCGTGCCGCTCGAGGACGGGGTGGTCCGCCCGCGCCGGGTCGAGGCGCGCCGGCTGGGCGAGGGCCGATGGGAATTCGAGGTCACGATCGCCGAAGGGCGCAAGCGCGAGGTTCGGCGGCTGTGCAAGGCGCTGGGGCTCGCCGTGGAGCGGTTGGTGCGCACCCGGTTCGGCCCCGTGGAGCTGGGCGCCCTCCCCAGCGGCGCCGTGCGCCCGCTCACGCCGCGCGAGCAACGGGCCATTGACGCCGTCGTGGCCGGTGCGCCAGCCTGAAGCAGCAGAACGGACGGCCGGCGGCGGGGTAAAATCTCCCGTGCCGTCGGGCCTCCTCTCACCCCCACCCCTTGCCGGAGCGGTCGTGGAATCACAGCAGACATCGTCGGCGGACTCGCGCCTCGTACACGACGTGACGGCCCAGGTGGCGCGGCGCGTGGTGGGACAGGACTACATGGTCGAGCGGCTGCTGATCAGCCTGCTCACCGGCGGCCACGTCCTGCTCGAGGGCGTACCCGGGCTGGCCAAGACGCTCACCGTGCGCACGCTGGCCGAGACGATCTCGACGACCTTCCAGCGTATCCAGTTCACGCCGGACCTGTTGCCCGCCGACGTGCTGGGGACGCACGTCTACGAGCAGGGGTCGGGGCAGTTCGTGGTGAAGAAGGGCCCGATCTTCGCCAACATCATCCTCGCCGACGAGATCAACCGCGCGCCGGCCAAGGTGCAGGCGGCGCTGCTCGAGGCGATGCAGGAGAAGCAGGTCACGATCGGCGGCACGACGTACCCGCTCGACGAGCCCTTCCTGGTGCTGGCCACGCAGAACCCGATCGAGCAGGAGGGCACGTATCCGCTCCCCGAGGCGCAGGTGGACCGCTTCATGCTCAAGCTCCGCGTCGGATATCCGAGCCGCGACGAGGAGAAGGAGATCATGCGACGGATGGCGGGCGGGGTGCCAATCGCCGTCGAGCACGTGGCCACGCCGCAGGCGATCCTCGAGGCGCGGCGGCGGATCGCCGACCTGTACATGGACGAGCGGATCGTGGACTACATCGTGGACATCGTGCACGCCACGCGCGAACCGGGCGCGTCGGGGCTGGCCGACCTGTCGCCGCTGATCGAGTTCGGCGCCAGCCCGCGGGCCACGATCGCGCTGGCCCAGGCGTCGCGGGCCCACGCCTTCCTGCGCGGCCGGGCGTTCGTGACGCCCGACGACGTCAAGGCGGTGGCGCCCGACGTGCTGCGCCACCGCGTGCTCACGACCTACGAAGCCGAGGCCGAGGAGAACTCGCCCGACGACATCGTGCGGCGCGTCCTGGCCAAGATCGAGAGCCCGTGACGACGGCCTCCCCGCGTGCCGCGCTCGTACCGCCGGACGTGCTGCGCCAGGTCCGGCTCATCGAGCTGCGCACCCGCGGCCTCGTGAACTCGCTGTTCGCCGGCGAGTACCGGTCGGTGTTCAAGGGGCAGGGGATGGAGTTCTCGGAGGTGCGCGAGTACCAGGCCGGCGACGAGGTGCGGAACATCGACTGGAACGTGACCGCCCGCATGCGCCGGCCATATGTGAAGCGGTATATCGAGGAGCGCGAGCTGACGGTGATGCTGGCCGTGGATCTCTCCGGCTCCGAGCGGTTCGGCACGCGCCGGCGGTTCAAGAGCGAGGTCGCCACCGAGCTGGCCGCCGTGCTCGCCATGTCGGCCATCCGCAACAACGACCGCGTGGGCACGCTCTTCTTCACCGAGCGCGTCGAGCACGTCGTGCCGCCGCGCAAGGGACGCCGCCACGCCCTGCGCGTGCTGCGCGACCTCCTCGTCTTCCGCCCCGCGGGGCGCGGCACCGATCTCGCCGGCGCCCTCGAGTACCTGACGCGCATGCTCGCCCACCGCGCCGTCGTATTCGTGATCTCCGATTTCCTCGGCGGCGAGATCGAGCGGCCGCTCAAACGCCTCGCCCGCCGCCACGACGTCGTCGCCGTCACGGTCGAGGACCCGGCCGAGGTCGTGCTTCCCGACGTCGGCCTCGCCCGGCTCGCCGATCCCGAGACCGGCGCGATGCTCGACGTGAACACCAGCGACCCCGCGCTCCGCGCGTCGTACGCGGCCCGGGTCGCCACCGAGCGCGACCAGCGCAAGCGGCTGCTCCGCCGGCTGGCCATCGACGAGGTGCCGATCCGCACCGACGCGACGATCATCGAGCCGCTGCTCAAATTCTTCCGCGCGCGCGAGTCCCGCGCGCGGCGAGGGTAGCGTGCGCCGCGTCCTCCTCGCCGCCGCGTTCCTCGGTGCCGCCGCGCTCCTCGGTGCCGCCGCGCGGTCGGCCGGCGCCCAGGTGCCCAGCGGCGCGACGATCACGGTGGAAGCGGACACGGTCACCGTCGGCCAGCCCTTCCGGGTCAGCGTCCACGTGCACGCGCCGGCCGGCGCGGCGGTCGTCTTCCCCGCGGAGCCCGACTCGCTGTCGAGCGTCCAGGCGCTCGATCCGCGCGTCGAGTCCGGCGGCACGCACGCCGACGGCGTGGATCGCACCGCGGTGTACCGCGTGGCGGCGTGGGACGTGGGGCCGCTGGCCATCGCGCTCCCCGACGCGGTCGTGCGCGTGAACGGGGTGGAGCAACGCGTACCGCTCGCGGCGACGGTGTTCGTGAAGAGCGTGCTCCCCGCCGACACCGCGCTGCGCAAGCCGAAGCCCGCCCGCGACATCTTCGCCGGCTGGCCGATTCCCTGGTGGATCCTCGGCGTGCTGGCGCTCATCGCGGTCCTCCTCTGGTGGGCCTGGCGGCGGCATCGGGCCGAGCTGGCGGCGGCCGAGGCCGCGCTCCCACCCTTCGACCGGGCCCAGCGCGAGTTCACGCGCGTCGCGGCGCTCGGCCTCGTCGAGGCCGGGGAGCGCGGACGCTACGTGGCGCTCATGGTCGAGGTGCTGCGCGACTATCTCGCGGCCCGCTTCCCGCTGGCGTCGCTCTCGCTCACGACCGAGGAGCTGCTGGCCGAGGTGCGCGAGGCGTCCACGGTGCCGTACGAGCGCCTGGACCGGCTCCTCCGCGACGCCGACCTCGTGAAGTTCGCGCGGCGCACCCTCGGCGCCGAGCAGGCGGTGCTACTCGGAGAAGAAGCGCGGGCCGTCGTGGCCCACGAGCACGTGGCCTCCGCGCCGCCGCCCGACACGGAGGCCGCCTGATGTTCGGCTGGCACGTCGAGTTCGCGACGCCGGCGGCGCTCCTGCTGCTGCTCGTCCTCCCCGTCTGGTGGTGGTGGCGCCACCGCCACAAGCCGACCGGGATTCTCTTCTCGCGCACCGGGGCGCTGGCCGCGGTGGCGGGCAAGGGGCGCCGCTGGACGCGTCTGCTCGCCGGCCTGCGCAATCTGATGCTCTTGCTCGCCGTGCTCGCCCTGGCCCGGCCGCGCGCCGGCGCGCGCGCCGAGAACGTGACCAGCGAGGGGATCAACATCGTCATCGCGATCGACATCTCGAGCTCGATGTTGTCGCAGGACTTCCAGCCGGACAACCGGCTGGAGGTCGCCAAGCGCACGGTCAAGGAGTTCATCGCGCAGCGGTCGAGCGACCGCATCGGCCTCGTGTCGTTCGCCGCCGAGGCGCTGACCCAGGTGCCGCTCACCACCGACTACGCGGTGCTCGACGCGGCGGTGGACAACCTCCAGGCGGGCCAGCTCGAGGACGGCACGGCGATCGGCACCGCCATCGCGACGGCGGCCAACCGGCTCCGCGAGGCGCCGGGCCGGTCGCGGGTGATGATCCTCCTCACCGACGGCGTGAACAACCGCGGCTCGATCGATCCGCGCACCGCGGCCCGCGCCGCCGCCGACTTCGGGATCAAGATCTACACCATCGGCGTCGGCACCGAGGGGATGGCGCCGGTCCCGGTCGGGCGGGGACTGTTCGGCCTGCGCTACGAGAACCGGCCGGTGGAGATCGACGAGGCGCTGCTGACCGACGTCGCGAACATCACCGGCGGGAAGTACTTCCGGGCGCGCGACGCGGCGGCGCTGAGCCGCATCTATCAGCAGATCGACAAGCTCGAGCGCGTGCCGGTGCAGACGAAGACGTACGTGCACTTCACCGAGCTGTACCGGTGGCCGCTGGCCCTCGCCATGATCGGGCTGCTGGCCGAGCTGGGACTCGCCGCGTGGAAGGCGCCCCTGCCATGACGGTCGACTATCCCTGGCTGCTCGTCCTCCCCGTCTGGTGGTGGTGGCGCCACCGCCCCAAGCCGACCGGGATTCTCTTCTCGCGCACCGGGGCGCTGGCCGCGGTGGCGGGCAAGGGGCGCCGCTGGACGCGTCTGCTCGCCGGCCTGCGCAATCTGATGCTCT
>JBJKPA010000169.1:0-3766 GCA_046706905.1 Gemmatimonadaceae bacterium | reverse complement strand
GCAGATCCGACTTCATGGCGGTGATGTACGCCTTCGACTTCGTGTTCGCGAACTTCGGGATCGCGATCGCGGCCAGGATGCCGATGATCACGACGACGATCAGAAGCTCGATCAGCGTAAAGCCCTTGCGATTCCGGAACATGTTGGGGGGTCTCCCAGGGTGATGAGGGTTCAGCTCTGGCTGGTCAACGTCAAGAAGACGTTAAGGCAACGTATATGCCGTACAAAGACCGATTCGTAACCGGTTGACAATCAATGCCTTGGCGTCTTAACCCTTACCCCATGGGATTTGCTCGCGGGCGCTTTCTGCAACGAACGTGGCATTTCGCCAGAATCCGCGGCCGCGCGCTTGCGGGCCGAGTCGGCGGCCGCGGCGCTGTCGGCCCAGACGAGGATGTTGTGCATGTCCTGCACCGGGCCCCCGTGGGCGATGGCGTCGAGCGCGGCGGCCTTGGCCGAGTCGAGTTTGCCTTCCAATAGGAGGCAGTTGGCGAGCTGAGCCCGGCCCAGCACCATGTTCGTGTCGATGCTCAGCTCCCAGCGATACAGGTCGGTGGCCGGCTTGCAGATCCCGAAGTGCCGATAATTCTCGGCGAAGCTGTACGCCATGAAGGGATCGAACTGGAAGAGCTGCATGCCGCGGCGGTACTCCCGCTCGCCGTCCTGCATGCGCTCGTTCTGCATGTACCAGGCGCCGAGCATGAAGTAGGCGCGGTAGCTGTACGGGGCGTCCTTCACGGCGGTCTTGAACAGGATGTCGTCGTCGTGCCAGACCTTCTGCCGCTGGGCGCTGCGCCAGGCGCCGAGGACGAGGAGGAGGGCGACCGCGGCGGCGCCGGCGAGCTGCATGCGGCGCGCGGCCAGCCACTCGTACACGTACGGAATCAGCGAGCCGATGAAGATCATGACGCCCACGCTCGGGAAGAGGAGCGTGCGCTCGGCGATCAGGAAACCGGCGGGGACGACGATGTTGCTCACCGGCGACATGGCGATGATCATCCACCAGAGGCCGAAGCTGGCCGCGCGGTGCTTCTTCCAGGTGGCGAAGGCGAGGCCGAAGATGCCGAGCATGAGGATCGCGCCGGGCAGTTCCCAGATGCTGATGCCCTGCGCGATGGGGATCCACGGCGGGGAGTACTCCGAGGCGAGGTGGGCGGGCCAGATGAAGAGGCGCCCCCAGACCGTGCAGTTGCCGATCATCGTCAGGATGCGGTTGCCGGTCGAGAGGTGGAGCCCCTGGAAGGGCACGAAGGGCTTGAAGCCGGTGACGTTGCCCTTGAGCACGATGTCGCGCGCCCAGAGGTAGCCCATGGCGACGGCGACGAGGCCGAGGACGAGGGGACGCATCTCGACGAGGCGCGTCTTGAGCGGACGCTGATCGTCCACGGCCAGCACCTCGGCGGCCACGACGAGCGCGACGAGGGTGATGGCGTGCTCCTTGAAGCCCAGCCCGGCGGCGTAGAGCGCGGCGATCGTGACCTGCCGCCAGACGGAGAGCGGCCCCTTCCGCCGGCCGTAGATGTAGAGCCCCATCGCCACGGTGAGGATGAGTCCCACCGTGAGCTCGGACTGGCCGACGATGTTGCCCACCGCCTCGACGTGCACCGGGTGCACGGCGAACAGCGCGGCGGCGATCCACGCCGGCACCTTGGGGAGCACGGCGCTCATGACCCAGTACACGGCCACGCACATGGCCATGTAGAGGAGCACGTTCATGGCGTGGAAGATGAGCGGCGAGCCGTGTCCGACGACCCACTGCACGGTGAAGCCGAGGATCGTCAGCGGACGGTAGCCATCGCCGCCCCAGCCCTTGGACCAGTAGGACTGGGCGAACAGGGTCCACCAGTGGTGCAGGGTGTGGAGCCTGCCGTCCATCTTGATTTCGTAGAGGTCGTCGTACGCGTACTGGTTGGGGAGCCCAGTGGCGGACGCGGCGAACGCCAACAACGCGATGCTCGCGGCGAGCATCCACCAGGTGTGTCGTTTCATACGAAGAGGTTGTACTTGAGCGTGTGCCAGAAGGCCGCGATGCCGTCCTTCCAGTTGATCTTCTTGCCCTCGGCGTAGGTACGGCCGGAATAGCTGATCGGCACCTCGAAGATCCGGGCCTCGGCCCGGGCGAGGCGCGCCGTGACCTCGGGCTCGAACCCGAATCGATTGGCGGTGAGCCGCAGTGAGCGGGCCAGGTCTCCCCGCATGGCCTTGTAGCAGGTCTCCATGTCGGTGAGGTTGAGGTTGGTGAGCATGTTGCTGAACGTGGTCAGCACGCGGTTGCCCACGGAGTGCCAGTAGTAGAGCACGCGGTGCGGGCCGCCGAGGAAGCGCGAGCCGAAGCAGGCGTCGGCGCGGCCGTCGATGATCGGGGCGAGCAGCACGGGCCAGTCGGCGGGGGTGTACTCGAGGTCGGCGTCCTGCACGAGGACCACCTGCCCCGTGCTGGCGGCGAGCGCGGTGCGGATGGCGGCGCCCTTGCCCATGTTGTGCGGCTGCAGGATGAGCTGGTGGATGCGGCCCTCGGCGTAGAGCTGCTGCAGGCGCTCGCGGGTGCCGTCGGAGGAGAAGTCGTCCACGCAGACGATCTCCTTGGGCATCGGCGTGGAGTGCACACGGTCGAGGATGGCGTCGATCGTGTTGATCTCGTTGTAGCACGGGATGAGCACCGAGAGCCGCCACGCGTTCATATCGAGCGGGGTGAGCGGGGTGCTGCGGGCCATCGGGCGTCGCTGGATGTCGGGCGCGGGCATGGTCATTTGCGGATGGAGGAGTAGATCAGGCCGCCGGGGAAGCTGTCGGTGAGGGCGAGGAGCGGCGGGTGCGCGGCGACGAGCAGGTCGGCCGCGTCGGCCTGGCTGCGCGTCGTGGCGATGACCGCGTTCACGGGATACGCCTGCAGGATCTGACGCAGGATCTCGGCGTCCTGGGGCGCGGAGAGCGGGTGGAGAAAGGCGGCGGCGGCAAGCGGCGCGCTCGAAACGGCCTGGCGGCCCGTGTAGAGATAGATGGCGGCATCGTCGGTACCGGCGAGCAGCGCGTGCGGGGGCGTGGCGTCTCTCACCTTCATGACCACGTCACGGAGCTGTTCGCCACGCGTGCGCGGAATCGTCTCCCACCACGAGTGGGCGTAGCCGCGGACGTTGTAGCGCACGTAGCCCACCACGGGCACGGCGGCGAGGACCAGCAGCCAGACGCGCAGCCGCCGGGGGAGATGCCCGGGCAGCTCCCACCGCCAGAGCGCCCGCAGGCCGAGCAGCGGGAAGGCGACGAGCAGCGGCCACACGCACCAGAGGAAGCGGGTCGGCGAGTACGGCCAGATGATGACGATCGTGAAATAGAAGGCGAGGAAGAGGAGCGTGACCGGCGCGGCGCGGCGGGCGCGGCAGGCGCCGAGCGCGGCGAGGGCCAGCACCAGCAGAAAGGCCAGCATACCGGCGCCGCGCACGCTCACCGGCGCGAGAATCACGGCGAGCATGGCCACGATGTCGCGCGTGGTCATGGCCACCGTGGCGAGGAAGAAGTGGACGCCGCCGTCGCGCATCGCCGCGATCCACCACGCCAGATAGGGCCCGTAGGTGCCCTCGAGCGGTGCGGCCAGTCCGCCGGCGTGGACGTGCACCCACCACTGCCAGGGGAGGATCAGGAGCGCGGCGGCCGCGGCGTACCATGCGGCGTCGCGGAACCGCCGCCGCCAGAACAGGAGCAGCACGACGGCGCCCACGAGCGCGACGCCGTGCGTGCGCACGAGCGTCGCGGCGCCGGCCACCAGCCC
>JBJKPA010000168.1:0-3030 GCA_046706905.1 Gemmatimonadaceae bacterium | reverse complement strand
CGAGCATCGCGCTGCTGTCGGGGCTGCTGGGCGGGTTGTCGCGGGTGGTCGGGTACCTGGCGTTGTTGAGCGTGCCGAGCGCGGTGGTGTTCGGGTGGTTCGTGGAGGAGACGAGGGGGATGACGCTCGAGGAAACGGCGCGGGAAACGGCGGGAACGGCAACTGAAGGCAGTGAGCCGTGAGCTGACAGCCGTGAGCTGACGGCAACAAGGGCACAAGGGACGGCCCTCTGCCGGGCGGCCTCGTGTGAACGACGATGGGTCACTGAGCAGTTGCCGACGGCTGACGGCCGACAGCAACCGGCTCTGAGCCTTCAGTGGGGGCGGGGCGGGGCCGCCGCAATCGCTCGCGTGCAGGCGGTCGTGCGCTTCGTGATGCGCTCCGCCAGCGCATTGACGTGCTTCGCATTGACGCCGGCCGGCACGGCCTCGGCACGCGTCCGCTCGACGGCGTCGGGCAGGCGCGACAGGAGATCGTCCAGCGTCTCGAGCACCGCGGCGGGGCGCATGCCGACGGCGCGCGCCAGCTTCTCCCAGTGCGACCGGCCCACGCGGCGGATCAGATACTCGCCGCCCACGCTCATCGCCAGCTTCACGCGGTGCAGCGCGCCGCTCCGGTCGTATGGCAGATAGCTGATCACGTCGTAGAACGGCGCCAGGCGGACGTCGCGCCACGGCCCGTGCAGCAGCGCGTAATTCTTGGCGTGCGCATCGGTGGCCGCGAGCACCCAGCCGAGCATGACGAGCCGAAGAAATCGCGCGACGTCGGCCACGGGCTCGCGCGACGATTCCCGGAGCACGCGCACCACGTCGGCCACGCCGGGCCCGCCCTGGTTCTCGTACTTGCGGTCCGGCATCACGGCCAGCGCCTGACAGATGTCCTCCTGGTGGATGCGGCGGTACGGCTTTCCCGGCGCCGCCCGCACGCGATCGAACCGGTCCACCACGATCGCGATCTCGTCGTCGAATCGCAGGACCCGCGAGCGCACGGCCCCCAGCTCCAGCCGGGCCGCGAGGTCGAGACAGAAATGTTCGTTCTCCGCGATCCCCGCGTGATCGCCCGCCGGCGGCTTGAGGATGTGCGTGGTCGGGGTCCGGCCCAGTGGCCGGCCCCAACGGCCATCTTCCTCGAACAGGGCGATCTTGGGCTGGGCGCCGGCCAGGCTGAAACGCCCCACGGTGCGCGCGCTGTCGCCCGCGATGCCGAGTTCGCGAGCGGAGCGCAGCTCGCGCGCCACCTCGGCGTCGGTCAGCCAGTCCACGGCGGGACGCCGGGGCGTGGCCCCGACGAGATCGGCGGCCCGATCGGGCTCGGCGAACTGCACGGCGCCGGCGCAGTCGGCGCCGATGTGCGCGAGGAGCTGCACCGGACTGCGGGCCGAGACGCCGAACAGGCGGCCGTAGCGCTCGAGCGTCCGCTCGTTGTCGGGCAGCAGCCCCCACAGGAACGGGGTGATCGCCGCGTCACCGTGCTCGGCCGCGGCGAGCGGCATGGAGAGGGAGAGCGGATAGGCGTCGGGGTCCAGGCGCCAGGCGTCGTCGTAGACGAAGCGGAGGGCGCCGCTCGGCGCGCGATGGACGGCGCCGACCACGCGCCCGTCGAGGAGGGCGACGAGGCGGGCGGTGGGAGCGGGGAGCGCCATCAGCGCTTCGGGGCGGCGGCGGGGGGCACGACGGCGTCGAGGGCGGGCGATGCGGAGCGCGGGCGGACGTCCAGCTCGAGCCCGAGCACGTTGAGGGTGCGCAGGACGAGGGAGAGGTCGGTGGTGCGCTTGCCGGCCTCGAGGTCGACGATCCACTTGCGGCTGACGCCGACGCGCTCGGCGAGCTGGGCCTGGGTGAGGGCCAGGCGGTGGCGGGCGTCGCGGGCGAGGTGGCCGAATTCAGCGGGAGAGCGGACGAGCATGGGAAGTAACCGATCGGTGACAAAGAAGGTATGTCACCGGACGGTTACTTTGTCAAGATGTCACCGGGCGGTGACTAGATGCGGGAAACGGCGATAACGGCAACAGAAGGCTGTGAGCCGTGAGCCGACAGCCGTGAGCCGACGGCAACACCTGCACACGGGACGGCCCTCTACCGGGGGCCTTCGTGTGAGTCGCGATCCGTCCCGGCGTCGTGGCCAGCGGCTCACGGCTAACGGCTCAGAGCTTTCTGCCTTCAGTTGGGGTGGTGCGGGGCCGCGACTTGACTCCCCGCGTCCCCGGCATCAGCGTCTCTGCTGCCGGACGCGGTGGGACACACGGGCCCGGTGCGACGCCGCACGCCTGGAGCTACCTCTTTCCGCATGCCCCCCGACGGACCGAACCTCCGCCCGCGCTTTCGCCTCGCCCCGCGCCTCGCCGCCTGCGCGGCGCTCGCGCTCGCCGCGCTGACCTGCACCGACGCCCACCCGATCGCCGCGGGCTCCCGCGCGCTCCTCCAGGTCACTCCCACGCTGTCACGCCAGGCCACCTCCGCGATGGCCGATCTGGGGCGGTTCGGCCTCTCGCTCGACAACCTCCACTGCCACATCGCCCACGGCGGGAACACCGCCCTCGACACCGTCATCGCCGTGGCGCCCGGCGCCGATTCGGTGGTCCTCTCGCTCCCCGTCACGCTCGACGACCCCACCGAGCAGCTCGCCGTGCTCATCGAGCTGCGCTCCGGATCCGACGTCCTCTTCTCGGGCAGCGAGACGATCACGGCCCGCGTCGGCGGAACGTCCACCGACAACGGCTCGGGCGTGCCGATCAGCTACGTCGGTCCCGGCGCCGGCGTCACCAAGTTCTCCATCGCGCCCCACGACACGAGTCTGCGCGCCGGCCGCTCGGTGCCGTTCCTGTTCAGCGCCTCCGACGCGCACGGCCAGGGCAGCGGCAACATCCCCGTCGCCTGGTCGGTGATCAACTCGGCCGTGGGCGCCATCGACGCCGCGGGCAACTTCACCGCCACCGCCACCGGCTCCACCCACGTCGTCGGCGCCATTCCCAACGGCCTCGCCGACACGGCCACGGTCACGGTGCTCGCGCCCCCCACGCGGCTGGTGCTC
>JBJKPA010000167.1:0-6600 GCA_046706905.1 Gemmatimonadaceae bacterium | reverse complement strand
GCCGATCCCACCGCGCCACGAACGCGAACCGCCCCCCGTGCACCCGGCTCCGCCGATACTCCACCGGACGCTCCCCGGCGTACGCCACCCGCTCCACGAGCAACACCGCCTCGCCCCGCTTCAACTTCAGCACCCGCCGCACCTCGGGGTCCGGCGCCGCCGCACCGATCCGCTCGGTTCCCCCGGTCACGTGCACGCGCGACTCGCGGTCCAGCAGCTCGTACAACGACCCCCGCGCCAGATCGGCCCTGAGCAGCGGCGTCCCCGCGTCGGCCGGAATCCACGAGTCGTCCAGCGCCACCGGCTCGCCACCCGCGTAGCGCAACCGCTGGATGTGCACCAGCTCGGCGTCCGCGTCGAGCCCGAGCCGCGCGGCGGCCTCGACATCGCGCACCACGGCGTGCCGCCGAACCTTCGAGTGTTCGGTGAGCCCCTGCCGGTTGATGGACGCCGCCAGGCTGTAGAAGGGCGACAGCGACTGCTCCAGCACGGCGCCCATCTGCAGCGTGCTCCCCCGCCCCCGCTCGCGCTCCACCAACCGCTCGGCCTGGAGCCGCGCCACCGCCGCCCGCACGGTGTGCCGGCTCACCCCGTACGCCTGCACCAACTCGGCGTCGGTCGGGAAGTGCTCCCGGAAGTCGCCGGCCGCGATCCGCGCGCGCAGCTGCGCCTCGAGCTGCGCCCAGAGCGGCATGGGACTCTCGCGATTCAGCCCCGGCACGGTCCGTCCCCGGTCAGTGGATGAACAGCAGGGACCCCAGCGTCATCGTCAGCACGAGGAAGGTCACTGCGGTGTAGAGGCCGTCGTGCTCCTCGACGGCGAACAGCACCATCGCCGTGAACACGCGCAGGATGGGCGTGGCGACGAGCACGAAGACCCCGAGCTCCAGCCAGGCGAACCCCTGCAGGGCGACGAGGCCGCGCCAGAGCGCCGCGGCGTCGACGTGCATCGCCTGCGTCTCCATGACCTCCCGCGTGATCCCGCCGTGCCCGAACGCCAGCAGGAGGCCGAACGCGAAGATCGCGACGCTCGAGACCACGCCGATCCGGAGCACCCAGCTCGACACGTCCTCGATGGCGATGGGATATGCGCGCTCGACCGGTCCGTCGGGACCCGGCGCCTGGGAATGCGTCGTCATCAAAGACCTCCGATGCCGCGGATGAGCATCTGCAGCCCGATCAGGGCCAGCGCCACCGCGAAGACCTTGCGCACGTGATCGTTCGACATGCGCTCCATGAGCTTGGTGCCGCTGAACGCGCCGAGCAGCACCCCCATCGCCACCGGCGCGACGACGAACGGCAGCACGCGCCCGTTGTTGATGTACACGCCGGACGCCGCGGCCGCGGTCACGCCGATCATGAAGTTGCTGGTCGCCGTCGAGACCTTGGCGGGCACCCGCATCGCGATCTCGTAGGCCAGTACCTTGACCACGCCGGCGCCGATGCCCAGCAGTCCCGACACGATCCCGGCCATGAACATGAACCCCGACGCCGTCGGGACGCCGGTCACCTTGTACTCGACCTCGCGCTTGAGCCGCTTGTCGAAGTACGAGCCGTCGAGCCGCAGGCGGCGCGCCATCCGGTCGTCCACCACGCCCTCGGGCAACTCCTCGCCGAACTTGCGGAAGATCGGCACGAGCGTGGCGAGCAGGGTGACGCCGAACAGGATGGTGAGCCAGTGGGTCGGCACGCGGGGCGCCAGGACGGCCGCGCCGAGGATCGCGCCGAGCGCGGTGAACACCTCGAGGTACATCGCGATGCGGATGTTGGTGATCCGGTCGCGCACGTACACGGCGCCGGCCCCGCTCGACGTCGCGATCACCGACACGATGCTGGCGCCGATGGCGTAGCGGATGTCCATCCCCAGGAAGATCGTGAGGACGGGAACGATGATGACGCCGCCGCCGATCCCGGCGATGCCGCCGAGGAGCCCTCCGAGCACCGAGGCGCCCATCACCTCGACGAGGAAGGTGACGCCCGGGATCTCGGCCGCCATGGGGGCGGAGAGGAAATGTACGTACATACGGACTAATATCACCTGCACCAGGGGCCGGGGCAAGCCCCGACCCATCCCCAACAGAAGGCAGAGAGCCGGAAGCCGATAGCCATCAGCCATCGGCAACTGCGACGGGACCCCCTCTACGAATCCGACCGGTAGAGAGGGGTCCCGTGTGCCCTTGTGGCCGAGAGCCGACGGCTGTCAGCCGCCGGCTCTCGGCCTTCAGTTGCCGTTTGCGCCGTTTCTAGTGAATCCCCCCCATCAACCCCTTCACCGGCTTGATGAGAATCGCCGCCAGCACCGCCCCGCCCAGACAGACCGCCGCGATCACCCCGAACAGCTGGGGCAGCGGCGCCGTCGAGATGAAGCCGGCCGCCGTGCCCGCCACCTTGTTCCCCACCGCGTCGGCCAGGAACCAGATCCCCAGCGCCGTCCCCACGATCTTCACCGGCGAGAGCTTGGTGAACACCGACAGCCCCACCGGCGACAGACACATCTCGCCCAGCTCCTGGATGAAGTAGCACCCGATGAGCCAGAACGGCGCGACCTTGATCCCCGGCGCCGACTGCAGCCGGTACGCCGGCACGAGCAGCAGCACGAACGACAGCCCGATGAAGAACAGCCCGAGGAAGAACTTCGTGGGCGTGGACGGCTCGCGCGGGCCGAGCTTGATCCACAGCCACGCGAACGCCGGCGCGAGGATGATCACGAACGTCGCCTGCACCGACACGTACCAGCTCGACGGGAACTGGAACCCGAGGATGACGTTGTGGCTGAACCGGTCGCCGAACAGGTTGAGCGTGGAGCCGGCCTGCTCGTACGCCCCCCAGAAGATCGCGGCGAACACGAAGAACACGGCCATCGCCGCGATCCGCTTCCATTCCACGGTCGTGAAGCCCATGACCGTCGGCTCGAGCGCCCGCCGCTCGGCGGCCTCGGCCGCCGCCTGCCGGCGCCGCTCCTCCTCGGCGGCCGCCGCCTCGCGCTTCTGCTGCGCCAGCCGCACCATCGCCGGCTCCAGGTGCCGGCGCCCGAGCACGTACTGGATGAGCCCCAGCGTCATCCCCACGCCCGCGCAGGCGAACCCGAGGTGCCAGTTGATCTCCTGCGCGAAGTAGCCGGCGATGATGGGGCCGATCGCCGCGCCGAGGTTGATGCCCATGTAGAAGAGCGAGAACCCGGCGTCGCGCCGCGCGTCGTCGCGCTCGTAGAGCGAGCCCACGATGCCGCTCACGTTCGGCTTGAGCAGCCCGGTGCCGACGACGATCAGCGAGAGCCCCGCGTAGAAGAAGGGCAGCGGGTGGAAGGCGAGGGTGAAGTGGCCAAGGGCGATGATGATCCCGCCCCACAGCACGCTCTTGTACTGCCCCAGCCAGCGGTCGGCGATGATGCCGCCGAAGATCGCCGCCGCCCACACGCTCCCCGTGTAGGTGCCGTAGATCGAGCCGGCGTGCGCGTCGTTGAACTTGAGGACGTGCACCATGTAGAGGATGAGGAAGGCGCGCATGCCGTAGTAGCTGAAGCGCTCCCACATCTCGGTGAAGAACAGCGTGGAGAGGCCACGCGGGTGGCCGAAGAACGAGTGGTCGGAAGTGGCGGCAGGTGAGGTCATCGTCGCTCCGTTGGGTCCATGACACTCGCGCCGCGCGGGGCCGGCGTCAACCGGCGCGCGCCAAAAAACCGCGGGGGACGACCGGTGTCGTCCCCCGCGGGTCCTGCGTTCCAACGGGCCGCCGACCGCTCGGCCCGGCGCGGCGCATCAGGCGTTGGTATCGATGCAGCCGTGGAAGTTCGGGTTCACCATCTCGTAGTCGGGCACCGGGAACGCGACCTGCGTCCCGAAGTTGCCCGAGGGGGTGCCGTTCCGGACGAACGGGCCGGACGGGAAGACCTGGTCCTGCGGGCGCTTGTACTGCCGCACGAGGCGCCGCAGGTCGTCCATCCGGTAGCCGCGCTCGAACTGCCAGAGCGCCTTCTCCCGGAAGAACAGGTCCGTGGCCGAGGTGAGATCGGGCGGCGTCGCGAGCGCCGGCATGGCCGGCACGTCCATCACGCCGATCACCTGGGGCGACGTCCGCAGGGCGTTCAGGATGGTCATCATCCCCGGGATGTCGTTGGCCTGCAGCTTGGCCTCGGCCTCGATCAGCCGGGCGTCGATGCCGGAGACCACCGCGACGGGATCGTCACGGCCGTAGTTGTTCACCTGATAGTAGTCGGAGTGGCCGTCCTCGCCCGCCCCGACGCCGATGTGCTGGACCAGCACGCGCGGATCGCCCAGTTCGGCGAACGGGATCGCGTTGAGGATGCGTCCCGCGACGTCCACGCTGTCGCCGGCGTTGTAGCGCTTCACGCTCGGCCCCATGACCCACCACTCGTTGTCGAACGTGGTCTGCGAGTAGTTGAAGGTGTACTGGAAGCTGGTCGGGATCGCCGAGACCAGGGCGGCCGCGGCGCTGAAGTTGCCGAGGTCCACCTGGGCCCGCGCCTGGGTGATCAGCGCGGCGTCCTTGATGTTGATCGAGCCCTGATCGGTGCCCGTCAGGTACGTGAGCGCCGTATCGAGGCGCGCGATGGCGAGCTTGGAGCCGTCGGCGTCCATGAGCGGCTGCGTGTACTGCGGCACACCGTTCACCGTCTCGCCGAAGGGGATGCCGTTACAGAACACCTCGGACATCTCCATCTCGATGTAGCCCATCGCGAGGTACATCTCGCCGACGTGCTGCTTGCCGGTCGGCGAGGTGTCGTACTGGAGCAGCGCGTTGATCGCGTCACGGGCGCGGCCCCGGGCCTGCTGCACCCGGTCGTAGATGCCGGTGAGCACCGCGTCGTTGGTGGCCAGGTTGCGCTGGTCGTCGTCGTTGCGCTGCGAGAACGTATCCGACGAGCGGAGCTCGTCGGTGAACAGCCCTTCCCAGTTCCAGAGGCCCTCGGCGTTGCCGCCGGTGCCGAAGTTCATGGAACGGTTCCACATCGCCATGGCACCGGCATACACCGCGTCGGCCGCCGTGGCGCTGTTGATCGCACTCGGGCTGATGACGCCCGGTTGCTGAGGTTGGAGCAGCTCGTGCTGGGCGTTACAGGCCCCGAGCATGAGGCCCGCTGCGGCCATCGCCAGCGCCGCCGCCGCCCCTCGAGCCCGAATATGAAGATTCAGCATCGTAATCGTCCTCGACGGGTCTAGTAGTGGAGGTTGAGGCGCAGCACGAAGTACGTCGGCGGCGCGATATCCGAGAAGTCGGTCTGGATGTCGCCCGTGGAGTAGTTGGCCTCGGGGTCCGGACCGGAGTAGTTCGTCCAGGTGTGCAGGTTGCGCGCCGAGAACACGAGCTGCGCGCTGGAGGCGCGGATGGCGCCCGCCACGCGGCGCGGCAGCGTGAGCGCGGCCGAGACCTCGCGGAGCTTCCAGAACTGGCCGTTCTCGGCGAAGCCGGCGTTCGACGGCGTGGGGTTCTTGGCCGCCGAGTTCGCGACGCCGCGCGCCTGATCCCACAGCGGCGTGGACTTCAGGTTGTTCGAATACCACGAGCTGAAGTTCGCCGAGTAGAAGGCGTTGGTGCTGTTGTAGAGGATGTTGCCGCCCTTGTGGTCGGTCAGGACGGTGATGCGGAGCATGTGGTTGAACAGCTCCACGCCGTTGGTGATCGAGATGATGTCGCGGGGCGCGGAGTAGCCCATGTACACGTAGTTCGGGCTCACCGTCACCTCGTCCGGCGTGATGATGCCGTCGTGGTTCGCGTCGGAATAGGTGTACGGCCGCGCGAACACGGCGTTGACCGGCAGGCCGACCGAGTCACGATACGTGCCGGTGCCGATCGTCGCGTTGGGCTTGCCCGTGGGGTCGTTGCCCAGCGACAGGATCTTGTTGCTGTTGTGCGACGCGGCGACCGTCATGTCCCACTCGACGGCGCGGCGGTCGATCAGCGTGCTGTTGACTTCCAGCTCGAGGCCGTCGTTCTCCACCGAGGCCAGGTTCTTGAGCACGGAGAGCGCCGAGGCGCCCGACGACGGCGCGATCTGCTGGCTGATCAGGGCGTCGTGCGTCTTCTTGTTGTAGTAGGTGAAGCTGATGTGCGCGCGGTCGAAGACGTCGAGGTCGAACCCGGTCTCGAGTTCCGCCGACCGCTCCGGCTTGAGGTTCGGGTTGCCGAGGGCGTTGGCGATGAGGCCCGGGGTGTCGGTGCTGCCCGGCGCGCCCGGAACGGCCGCGAGGGGCGCCGTCTGCGCCTGGAAGGTCGCGAGCGCCACCGTGCCGCCCGGCGACACACCGGAGGCGCCGTACGCGGCGCGCACCCGGAACTGGTTCAGCCAGTGATACTTCGGGAAGAAATCCTCATCCGAGAGCAGCCACGACAGGCTGGCCTTGGGATAGACGATGTTCTTGAACTTCTCACCGAACGAGCTGTTCTGGTCGGTCCGGGCCGCGACCGTGAGGAACAGGCGATCGCGGAACGCCGCCTCTTCCTGCGCGTACAGGCCGACCGTCTTGTCCACCGTCTGGAGCGTGTTGCTGGCGCTCTGCACGGCCGCCTGCCCCACCGTCTGGGCGCCCGGCGGGAGGTTCGTGCCCGAGGCGAAGACGCCGTCGGATTCCTGGTTCGTGT
>JBJKPA010000166.1:0-5895 GCA_046706905.1 Gemmatimonadaceae bacterium | reverse complement strand
AGCATGGCCGACGCGCCGGCGAGCCCGAGCGTCGCCGACCAGCGCACGAGACGCTCCCGCGAGCCCACCGCCCAGACGAGCAGCAGCGGCACGGCGATCGCCGCCAGGTGGGCCACGAAGTTGCGGTTGCCCATCGTTCCCCCCGGCGCGCGGTTCGTGCTGAACGACGCCGAGTCCACGCCGAAGGCCTGCAACAGCCCCGACGCCACGACGGCCAGCACCGCGACCACCAGCACGGAGAGCACCGCCCGCACCCGCTCCGGGCGTCCGGCCGCGATCGCCGTCACGCTCCAGAACACGACCAGGCTCGACCAGGTCACGGCCAGCGACCGCGTGGCCAGCCAGTGGTTGGGCGCGAAGGCGGCCGACAGCAGCCCGAGCCCGAGGAAGAGCGCGAACAGCAGGTCCACGCCCGAGTAGGCCACGCGCGACCGCCGCCCGAGCGCCAGCACGCCGAGCACCAGCGCCGCGACGTGCAGCCCCAGCTCCTTGGGCACGAAGAACCGGTCGAGCTCGATCGCCTTGTACGGGGCGACCGCCAGCCCCACGGCCAGCGCGCCGAAGGCGACGACGAGGATCGCCGCCCGCGCCACGGGCGGGGAGAGCGGGCCCGCGGAAGTCGGGGAATCGGAAGTCGGAGAGGTCATGCGTCGAACCGACCGGCGTTCTGCGGGCGGCTGCACCAAGGTACATTGGACCGGCGCGGCCTGCATCGCCGCCCTCCACCAGGAGTTCTTCATGGCCACCACCCGCCTCACGCCGCTCGTCGCCGCGCTCGCCCTGCTCGCGCCGGCCGCCCTCCGTGCCCAGACCCCGGCCCAGACCCCCGAGCGGGCCCGCGCGCTCGGCGTGGCCCCCGGGATCTTCCAGCCCGGCGCGAACAACGCGATCACCGACGTCGCCGGCGTGCTCGTGGGCCAGACCACGGTGGACGACGGCGATTCGGTGCACACCGGCGTCACCGCCATCCTCCCGCACGCCGGGAACATGTTCGACCAGCGCGTGCCGGCGGCGATCGTGGTCGGCAACGGGTTCGGCAAGCTGCTCGGCGTCACGCAGGTGCGGGAGCTGGGCGAGATCGAGACGCCGATCCTGCTCACCTGCACGTTGTGCGTGTGGCGCGCCGCCGACGCGATGGTCGCCTGGCTGCTCGCCCAGCCGGGCATGGAGAACGTGCGGTCCATCAATCCCGTGGTCGGCGAGACGAACGACGGCACGCTCAACGCCATCCGCTCGCGGCCGATCACGCCGGCCGAGGTCGTCCACGCGCTGGAGTCGGCCCACGGCGGCCCGGTGGCCGAGGGAAGCGTGGGCGCGGGACGCGGCACGATCGCCTTCGGATGGAAGGGCGGCATCGGCACCTCGTCGCGCGTGCTTCCCAAGTCGCTCGGCGGCTGGACCGTGGGCGTGCTCGTGCAGACGAACTTCGGCGGCATCCTCGACGTGGACGGCGTGCCGGTGGGCCGCGAGCTGGGCCAGTACTCGTTCAGGCGCGACGTCGCGGACCGCAGCGCCGACGGCTCGTGCATGATCGTCGTGGCCACCGACGCCCCGATCCTGGATCGCAACCTGACGCGGCTGGCGCGCCGCGCGATCGTCGGGATGGGACGCACCGGCTCGTTCGAGTCGAACGGGTCGGGCGACTACGTGATCGCCTTCTCGGCGAATCCCAAGCTCCTGCGCGGCGCCGACGACCGGCGTCCCGACGTCGAGGAGCTGACCAACGAGCAGATGTCGCCGCTGTTCGAGGCGGTAGTCGAGGCCACGCAGGAGGCGATCTACGACTCGATGTTCATGGCGACGCCGGTGACCAACGCCCGCGGCTTCACGATCCATCCGCTGCCGATCGACAGCGTGAAGGCGATTCTGAAGAAGTACGGGCGGTAGACGGTCAACCGGCTACACGCACTTGAAGACGTTCGGATTCGCGCCGTACGTGAGCGAGAAGCTCTGCGCGGGAATCGAGTCGTTCTCGACGGTCATCGTGAACGACATCGTGTGGCCGTCGGTATGGCCCGTGTAGCGCGCCGGGTAGGTCGGGAGCAGCGAGTCGTTGGCGGGAACCGGGCCCGGCCCTTCGCGAATGAACAGCCCCGGCAGATCGAAGTCGCCGCGCGAGTCGAGGAGCAGCGGCACGGTGATCCGCCCGGCCCCGCAATCGTACTGGATCTCGGCCCCGGTGTCGGACACGACCATCCCGGCGTGCGGACCGCCCCAGTTGCCGAGCGGAACGCGGCTGGGATAGCCGTGGGTGCAGGCGCCCACTGCCGCGGCGAGGACGCCGAGCACGGCGATGCGCGTGCGCAGGGTGTGCACCGGGGGCTGGAGCATGATGAATGATACGCCGCGGCGTATCGGGGGTTCTGTGACCGGGCCCGCCGTTGGCGGCAACCGTCGAAAAACGGGACCTGCCCATAGGCAGGGCGTGGCTTTCGTGACATATTCGGTGCCAAGCGATGGGCGACCGGCCGCCAGGGCCGGCCCGGCCCCCGCGACTCACCACAGCACGGGCCAGACCCATGACGTCCAGCACACCGGAAGAACTGTTCCGCGCCGAGAAGGAGCGCTCGCAGAGCGAGCGCGGGTCCACGCACGCGCAGCTGCTGGCCGAGGCGAAGGCGGCCTTCGACAAGCTGATGGCGGAGGGACAGGCGGCGCGGAAGAGCGGGCGCCCGCGGAAGAATCCCCCGCCGCCGCTCAAGGCGGCGGTGCCCGCACCGCCCAAGCCCAAGGCCGCGGCCAAGCCCGCCGGGAAGGCCGCGCCCAAGTCCAAGGCGAAGAAGGCGGCCAAGCCCGCCAAGAAGACGGCGAAGAAGAAGCCGGCCAGACCCGCCAAGAAGGCGCCGGCGCGCAAGCCGGTGAAGAAGGCTCCGTCCCGCAAGACGGCAAAGCACGGCAAGCGGCGCTGATGCGCCCGGTGCGGCCGCGGTCGTGACGTCTCCCCTCGACCTCGACGAGGAGACGATGCGCCGGCTCGGCCACCGGGTGACCGACCTGGTGGCCGCGCATCTGGCGCACGTGCGCGACGAGGCCGTTCAGCACCCGCTCACCCGGCGCGAGGCGCGCGAGCTGGTCGCCCTGTCCGCCGACGCCCCGGAGGAGGGCACCTCGTTCGACGAGATCGTGAGCACGTTGCGGGAGCGCGTCTTTCCCTACCACGCGCGCGAGCCGCACCCGCGGTTCATGGGGTACGTGCCGAGCACGCCGACCTTCCCCGCCGTGCTGGGCGACTGGATCGCCAGCGGGTACAACTTCTTCGCGGGCGTGTGGTCGGTGGCGGCCGGGCCGAACGAGGTCGAGCTCACCGTGCTGGAGTGGTTCCGCCGCTGGCTCGGCATGCCCGAGGGCACGCGCGGACTGCTCACCACCGGCGGCTCGAACGCCACGCTCACGGCAGTCGTCGCGGCGCGGCACGCGGTGCTCGGTGACCGGGCCGGAGACCTGCCGCGGCTCACGATGTACTGCTCCGACCAGGCGCACTCCTCGGTGGCGCGGGCGGCGTGGATCGCCGGCGTGCCGCGCGGCAACGTGCGCCTGGTGGCGAGCGACGACCGCTTCCGGCTGCGCCTCGACGCGCTGGCCGAGGCGATCGAACGCGACCGCGCGGCCGGCCTGATCCCCTTCCTGGTCGTGGGCAATGCCGGCGCGACCAACACCGGCGCGGTGGATCCGCTATCGGGAATCGCCGATATCGCGGCGCGCGAACACCTGTGGGTTCACGTGGACGCGGCGTATGCCGGATTCGCCGTGCTCACCGGCCGCGGCCGCGCGCTGCTGGCCGGCATCGAGCGCGCCGACAGCGTGACCCTCGATCCGCACAAGTGGCTCTACGTGCCCTTCGAGTGCGGCTGCCTGCTGGCGCGCGACCCCAAGGCGCTCGAAGCCGCGTTCCACGTGCTCCCCGACTATCTCCGCGACGTCGAAGCGCGCGATCAGGCGGTGAACTTCGCCGACTCGGGGGAGCAGCTCACGCGCTACGCGCGCGCGCTCAAGGTGTGGGTCTCGGTGAATTACTTCGGGCTCGGCCCGATCCGCGACGCGATCGCCGAGTGCATGCGGCTGGCCGACGTCGCCGAGGGGCTGGTGCGCGAGGCGCCGGACCTGGAAGTGCTCTCGCCGGCGCAGTTCGGCGTGGTCTGCTTTCGCGTGCACCCGAAGGGCACCGACGACCCGGCGGCGCTGGACGCGCTCAACGAACGCGTGAACGCGGCGGCGAACGCGACGCGGCGGGTGCTGATGTCCTCCACGCGGCTGCACGGCGCGTACGCGCTGCGGCTCTGCATCCTCAACTACCGCACGACCGAACACGACGTCCGCGCCGTGATCGAGCTGGTGCGCGGCGCGGCCTGATCGGCGCTCAGCAGGGCAGCACGAGGCGCGCGTCGCAGCCGTGCGCGTCCGTCCGGTCGGCGAGCGTCACGCTCCCCCCGTGGGCCTCGGCGATCTGCTGCGACAACACGAGCCCGATCCCCGTGCCGCCGGGCTTGGTGGTGAAGAAGGGCACGCCGAGGTTGCTCGTCTTCGGGAGGCCGGGGCCGTCGTCCTGCACGGTGAGCGCGAACCGCGAGCCCTCGCGCGTCCAGGTGACGCGCACGCCGCCGCCGGTTTCGAGCGCCGCGTCCACCGCGTTGCGCACGAGGTTGATCAGCGCCTGATCGAGCTGGTCGCCGTCGGCGAGCAGTGTCACGTCGGGGCCGGGGCGGACTTCCACCCGCAGCCGCGTCTCGAGTTGCGCGATGCGCGTGACCCACGCGCCGACGTTGACCGGCGCGAGGCGCGGGGCGGGGAGCTTGGCGAGCCGCGTGTACGACGCCAGGAAGCGCGTGAGCGCCTCGGAGCGGTTCGCGATCACCCCCATGCCGCGCTCCATGTCGTCGCGCACCGCGTCGTCGGGCGCGCGGCGCCGCAGCAGGTCGCGGAACTGCTCGGCCAGCGACTTGATGGGCGCGATGGAGTTGTTGATCTCGTGCCCCAGCACGCGGATCAGCCGCTGCCAGGCCTTGCGCTCCTCCTCGCGCAGAGCGCGGCTCACGTCGGCGAGCATCACGAACTGGTGCGGGCGCCCTCCCTGGCGGAAGGCGCCGCGGCGCAGCTCCCACCGCCCGTGCTGCGCGGCCAGCGCCAGCTCCAGAATGCGCGGCGCGTCGCCCACCAGGCACTCGGTCAGCCCCAGGTCGCCGGCCCGCCGTCCCAGCAGCCGTTCCGACGGCGCGCCCAGCAGCCGCTCGCCGGCCGCGTTCACGAGGCGCAGCGCGCCCTCGTCGTCGAACGCGAACACCGCGACGTCGATCTCGGCCATCACGCGGCGGAGCAGCGCCGTCGCTTCGAGCGCGCCCAGTCGGCGCTCGCGCAGCTCGTCCATGAGTGCGTTCAGCTCGAGCATGGCGAGCCCGAGCGCGTCGTCCGCGCTGGCCCGGCGGCCGCGCAGCGAGTAATCCTGCTCGCGGATCGCGGCCAGCATGTTGGACAGCGTCTGCAGCGGGCGCACGACGCGCTCGCGCAGCATCAGGGCCAGGATGAGCCAGAGCGCGACGAGGAGGATGCTCAGCGTCCACTGCGTGCGCGGGTCGAAGCCGCCCGTCCAGAGGAGCGCCAGGGCGATGGCGAGCGCGGGAAGGGGCGAGAGCAGGGCGAGGATCGTGACCTGCCGCTCGTGCGACGGCATGGCGGGCGCTACAGCTTGTGCCGCTGAAGGCGGCGGTAGAGCGCGCTGCGCGAGAGGCCCAGCGCCTTGGCGGCGAGGCTCACGTTCCCCTCATAGCGCGGCATCGCGTTCTGTATCAGCAGGGGCTCGAGGTCCTCGAGGCACATGTCCTCGAGGGGGGCCGCGCGGGCGCCGCCGGCCGGCTGCAGCGCGAGATCGGCGGCGCGCACCGCGTCGCCCTGGGCGAGCAG
>JBJKPA010000165.1:0-3690 GCA_046706905.1 Gemmatimonadaceae bacterium | reverse complement strand
TGCCTGAGGTGACGTGGAGCTTGCCCGACACGATCGAGCAGGCAGTCGACGGCCCGGCCGAAAAGCTGACGATGCCCGTCCCCGAACCGCCCGTGAAGCTGATCGTCGCGTCCAGATCGCCAAACGTGGCGCTCGACGGCCCGGTGATGGTGAGCGTCGACTGGCAGGCCTTGGCGACGGTGAGGTCGCCCGGGACCGGGCCGCTCGCCGCGTAGGTCGCGTCGCCGGCGAACGAGGCGCCGATGTAGCCGGCGTGCGTGCCGGCGGTGATGATCGTTCCGAGATAGACGGCGTCGAGGGTGGCCACGCCGTTCACGTCCGTCGGCGCCGAGCCGACGCCCGCGCCGTTGAGGGTGAAGTTGATCGTCTTGCCGCTGAGTGGTGTCGTCCCGGCCTTGAGGGTCGCGCTCACGCTCGCGGTCACCCCGTACGTGCCCGAGCCGGAGACGGCCGAGATCGTCGTCGCGGTGAGCGAGACGATCGTCACCGACTTGTCGCCCGAGGCGCCGGTGTTGCCCGCGGTGTCCGTTTGCGATGCCGCGAACGTGTGGCCGCCGACAGAGTTGAGCGGGCTCGTCAGCGTTAGCGTCCACGTCGCGGCCGAGCAGGTCGCGCTCGCGGGCGAGGCGGGCGAGCCGTCAAGCATGACGCTCACCGCACCGTCAAGGGTCGAGCACGCGCCGCCGATCGAGCCGACCGCGCCGCTCGTCGAGTACGGGAACGTGACGGCCGAGCCGTTCACGCTTGTCAGGGTCACGGTCGGGGCGGTCGTGTCGATCACGATCGCCTTGCTCGCACCGAGCGAGCCGGCCGTCCCTGGTGCTGCCAGGGTCAGGGTCGCGTTCGTGTATGGCGCGTCGGTGTCCTTGATCGTGCCGCCCGCGAGGGCGAGCGCGGTCGTCGACACGTAGTCTAGGTCGGTGCTCGTGTCACCCGCCTGCACCGTGTAGGTGAACGTCAGCGTGCTCGTGCCACTGCCGTCGCCGTAGTTGACGACGCGATCCGGCGTGCCGGTCTCGAGCGTCAGGGTCGGCGTGCCGGTGACAGCGACCGGCTGGTCGAACGTGACCGTGATCGGGATCACCGCGCCGGCCTTGTACGCCCCATCTGGGCTGGTCGAGCTCACGCCAGTCACCCTGGGCGCCGTGCCGACCGAGGTATTCCGCGCCGCCGCGTTGCCGATGCTGAAGTCTGTCGCGTTATCGTCAGTGTCGGTGGCGCCGTTGTTCGCGCGCTTCGCCGCAACCGAGCCGGAGGAGGGCGAGGGTGCGGCCGCGCTTCCCTCGTAGAAGTTCGCGCTGCCGTACCCGACGAGGTCGACGATCTGCGCGAGCTGCGCGGGCGTGCACGGCGTCGAAGCGCCGTTACACGCGATTCCGCTCGCTGTGCTCGTCACGACGACCTTGCCCGCGTTGTAGTCGAGTTGGATCGAGCCGCTCGCATCGGGTGTAGGCAGCTGCTTGTTGTAATACGACCCGCCTGAGCCCTCCTGGACCAGGTAGTACTGGCCGGGCGCGAGCCAACCACTCAGGGCGGTCACGTTGGCGGAGAAGGTGTCGGTGCCGATGGCACTCGCGTACTGGACAGACCAGCCATCGAGCAGGATCGCCACCGCGCCGCGGTTGTACAGCTCGACGAAATCGTAGGGGTAGCCGAGCGACGATTGTCCTCCACCGCCATAGACCTGGCTGACGACGATTGGCGGTCGGACGAGGATCGAGAACGCCTGCTCAAACGTCTCCCCGCCGGAATCGGTCGTCCGGACGCGGATGCTGTAGGAGGTCTTCGTCTCGTAATGGGGGACGATCGCCGTTCGCAACTCGTTCCCGCTGATGGAGAACGAGGCATTGTCCGTACTGCCGGTCCCGCTGACGAGGTCGTAGACGAACGCGTCGCCCACGTTCGGATCGGTCGTCGTGAAGGTACCGACGAGCGTCCCGGAGGGCCGGCCGTCGGTCAGCGCTGTGTTCGACAGGACGAGGCCCGTCGGCGCCGCGTTGAAGCCGGTCGCGGTCTGGCAGGCCGAGAACTCGGACGTTCCGTTGGGCCCGGTGGCGGTCGCGGTCACGACCCGTCCGGCGAGCACGCCGGCACCGAGCGCCGGGCTGAACGTCGCGTTTCCGGCCCCGTCAGTCACGACGTCGGTGAAGCCGAGGTACGTATCGCCCTCGCCGTAGCCGGAGCTGTCGCAGGCGGCGTTGCTGAAGAACTCGATCCGGAACGACGTGCCGGCCGTGCTCGCGAGCGAACCGCTGACGGTCGTGCTGCTGGCAGTGGCCGTCGCGGAGGTCAGGACCGGGTAGTTCTGGAAGCCATCGACGTCGGCCGAGTCGTTCGGCAGCACGCCCGTGCTGCCGAGATCGATTCCCAGCTGACCGTTGCCGGTGATCCTGTTGCCGAGGATGTCATTGCCCGTCCCGGACATGACCCGGACGCCCTGGCTGTTGCCGGAGATGAGGTTCGCGGTCCCGGCGGCCGTGCCGCCGATGGTGTTACTGCTCGACGCGATGTAGATGCCGAACCCGTTGCCGACAGCGGACGTGCCGGCGGCGTTCGTCCCGATGTAGTTGCCGATGACCGTGGTCGAGCCTGCGGAGAGGGCGACCCCGAAATTCGGACTCCCGGAGATGACGTTGCGCGCTGCGTACGTCGTGCCGCCGATGACGTTGCCGGTCCCGGACACGACGTTCACGCCGTACCACGTGCTGCCCGCACCCGCCGTGCCGGCGGCGTTGAGGCCGAGGTAGTTGCCCGCGATCGTGTTGCCGCTCCCGTCCACGCGGATGCCTGCCGAGCTGAAGAGGCCGATCGCGAGGCCCCTGATTGTGCTGTCATTCGTGGACAGGAAGAGGCCGATGTGATCGGTACCGGCGATGGCCGAGCCGCTCAGGAAGATCTTCACCGTCGCGGACGAGCCGCTCGTCGCCTCGCTGGCGCCCGGCTGGGTGTACCCGTCGAGGATGACCTGGTCCGTGATCTGCGGCAGGTCAGCGGTGGGCGCGATCGTCCAGGCGCCGGTCGTGGCGTTGTAGCCCGGATCCGATGTCGGGATGTTGAAGCTGATGCCATCGAGTCCCGGGGCCGCGTTCGCGTCGAGGATCGCCTGACGAAGCGTGCCCGCGCCGCTGTTGGCCGTCGAGGTGACCATGCGTGCGGCTGGCGTCGCCGAAACCTCGTTCGAGGCCAGGCCAGGACCGCCTGCGTTCACCGCTTTGACGATGAACCAGTACGGCGTGCCGTTGGTGAGGCCGGTGACCGTGTAGCTGGTCGCGGTGATGAGTGTCTCGTTCACCGGGGTGGCCGACTCACCGTCGGCGCTCGTCCCCTGGTACACGTTGTAGCCGGTGATGGCGGAGCCGCCGTCGTCTGTCGGGACCGTCCAGGACAGGGCTACTCTGCCGTAGCCTGCGGTCGGAGCCGCAAGTGTGGGCGCTCCGCCCAGCCGCGCCGTCAACCAGACGCCCGGTCCTCCCGTCGAAAGGGCCGCCGTCGCATCCGCCGGCACGAGGCTGCTGCCACCACCGCCGCCGGTCCCCCACGTGCCTCCACCGCCGGAGCCACCGCCACCGCCGCCGCCGTAGCCGCCGCCGCCGCCGCCGGCGTTGTAGCCACCACCGCCGCCGCCGTTTAGCCCTCCGGCCACGCCGCTACCGGCTCCTGCGCTCCCCGTACCGCCGAACGCGCCTCCCC
>JBJKPA010000164.1:0-4869 GCA_046706905.1 Gemmatimonadaceae bacterium | reverse complement strand
GCCGCACTCCCAGCCCGGGCGCGTCGGGAAGCGCGATGCGGCCGCCGGCGATCGTCGCCCCGTCGTACGGATCGTCGGCCAGCAGCGCCGCGCCGTCGAGGTCCGCGTAGTCCAGCAGCGGCGCGAGGTGCGCGGCCGCCGTGATGCCGAGGCTGGTCTCGATCATGCAGCCCATCATGACCCGCATCCCGTGCGTCCGCGCGGCGCCGATCATGCGCATCGCCTCGCGCAGCCCGCCGCACTTGGCGAGCTTGATGTTGATCCCGTCCACCGCGCCCACGAGGCGCGGAATGTCGGCCGACGTCACGCACGACTCGTCGGCGATGATCGGCAGCGCCGAGCGCTCGCGCACGAAGCGCAGCCCGTCGAGGTCGGCCGGCGGCAGCGGCTGCTCCACGAACTCCACGCCGGCGCGCGCCAGCCGCTCGATCATCGCCAGCGCGTGCTTGGGCGTCCAGGCCGCGTTGGCATCCACGCGGAGCGTCTTCTCCGGCGCCGCCGCGCGCACCGCGCGGATGATGTCGTCGTCGCGGTCGGTGCCCAGCTTGACCTTGAGCACCGGATACGCGGCCGCCTGCTGCACCCGGCGTACCAGCTCGTCCTCGGTGGGCGCGATCGCGATCGTGAAGCTCGACGGCGGCGCCGCGCTCGGCGTGAGGCCCCACAGCCGGTAGAGCGGCACGCTCAGCCGCTTGCCCACCAGGTCGTGGGCCGCCGCGCTCACCGCCATGCGCGCCGCCGCGTTGCCCCGCAGCGTGCGGGCCAGCGCCGCCTCGAGCAGCTCCAACGCCCAGGCGTCGCCGTTCTCGATCACCGGACGCAGCGTCTCGAGCGCCGCCACCACCGTGTCGGCCGTCTCGCCGTAGAACGTGCTCGGCGCGGCCTCGCCGATCCCCTGCACGCCGTCCTCGTCGGTGAGCGCGACGCGCACCCGCGTGTACTCGCTGGCGCCGCCCCGGGAGATGACGAACGGGTTGGCCGTGTGCACGACCACCCGCTCGTAGGCGAGGCGCATCACCCCGGGGGCGCTCCCGCGGCGTGCCGCGCCACCCACGCCGCCCGGCGGGCTTCCTCGGCGCCCGGCACGCTCTCGATGAACGAGATCAGCGCGTCGGCCAGATCGTTGGCCCGCGCGTAGCGCTGCGCCGGCGACTTGGTCAGGCATTGCATGATGATCCCCGACAGTCCCGACGGCACGCGCGAGTCCACCTGGTCGGGCGCCACCGGCTGCTCGTGCACCTGCTTGTAGCCCACCGAGAACGCGTCGGGACCGTCGAACGGCGGGAACCCCACCGCCGTCTCGTAGAGCACGATGCCCAGCGCGTACACGTCGCTGCGCCCGTCCACCAGCTTCCCCATCGCCTGCTCGGGGGACATGTAGTGCGGCGTGCCCATCGCCCGGCCGGACGCCGTGAGCCGCCCCTGGTGCCGCGCCTCGGCGATACCGAAATCCGTAAGGATCGCGTTGCCGTCCTCGTCGAACAGCACGTTGTCCGGCTTGATGTCGCGGTGCACGATGCCGCGGCGGTGCGCGTAGTCGAGCGCCGTCGCCACCTGGGCGATCGCCGTCGCCGCCTCCACCGGGTCCACCACCCGCCGCTTGGCGATCCGGTCGGACAGCGAACCGCCCGACAGGTACGGCATCACCGTGTACACCGTGGTGCCGTGGCTCCCGGCGTCCATCACGGGACAGATATGGGGGTGGACCAGCTGCGCCGCCGCCTGCGCCTCGCGCCGGAACCGCTCCATCATCTCGGCGTCCTTCGCCAGGTGCGCGTGCAGCACCTTGATCACCACCCGCCGCTCGAGCTGCGCGTGGTCGGCCAGGAAGACGTCCGCCATCCCGCCCCCGCCCAGCCGCTGCAGCACGCGGTACCGGCTCCCCGTGGCCTGCCGCAGCGCGGAAATCGTCTCGTTCGGCTTCTCCGTGGGCGCGCGCTCCAGCTCCGGCAGCTCCGCGTTGCAGCGCGTGCAGCTCTCGGCGGTGGCGCGATTCCAGGTGCCGCACTCGGGACAGAACATCCAGCGGGCTCCGCGTGGTCAGCCGGCGGGGAAACGGGGGGACGGATTCCAGAACATAGCATCCCCGCGCCCCCGGTGCATCATCGTAACGCCCGGAGATGCGCCAGACAGGCGGCCGCCACGCGCTCGGGGGCATACCCCCCTTCGAGCGCGCTCACCACCCGGCCGCCGCACCAGCTGTCGGCGCGCTCGACCACCGCCCGCGTGAGTGCCGTCACATGTTCCAGCTCCAGCGTGAACCCGCCCAGCGGATCGCCGGCCAGCGAATCGAACCCCGCCGAGACGAGCACGAGGTCGGGGGTGAACCCCGACGCCGCCGCGTCCACCGCGCCCAGGAACGCGTCCACGTACCGCTCGGGCGGCAATCCGGCCGCCATCGGCACGTTCCACACCGTGCCGTGCGGTCCGCGGTCGTCGGCCGCCCCGGTGCCCGGGTACCAGGGCCACTGATGCATGGACACGAAATGAATCTCCGGCGTGTCCTCGACCAGCGCCTGCGTGCCGTTCCCATGGTGCACGTCCCAGTCCACGATCAGGACGCGGTCCACCCCCCGCACGCGGCGCGCGTAGTGGGCGGCCACGGCGACGTTCCCGAACAGGCAGAACCCCATGCCGCGGTCGTGCAGCGCGTGGTGCCCCGGTGGCCGCACCGCGCTGAAGCTGCGCGTGGCCCGGCCGTCGAGCGCCAGGTCCACGCCGTCCAGGACGCACCCGGCGGCCGCCCGGGCGGCGTCCCACGACCCCTCGCTGGCCACCGTGTCGGGATCGAGCCGCCCGCCGCCCCGTTCGGCGAGGTCGCGCACGAACGCCACGTAGCCCGGGTCGTGGGCCAGCGCCAGCTCCTCGGGAGTGGCGTGTCGCCCCTCGACGTGCTCGAGCGCCTGGAACAGCTCGAAGTCCTCGCGCAGGGCGCGCGGGATCGCGCGCAGCCGCCCGACGTGCTCGGGGTGCCCCCACCCCGTGTCGTGGCGGCCGCAGTCGGCGTGCGAGAGGTAGGCCAGCGTCATCGGCGGCGGCCCGGCGCCGGACTCAGCGCAGCGGGCGGCGGCGGCGGAACATGAGGAGCAGGATCGAGCCGTCCTTCACGCCGGCCGCGGCCAGCGACTCGTGCTCGTTGAGGATTTCCCAGCCGGCCAGCTTCATCACGAAATCCTCATGGTACTGCGCCTGCGGGAAGAGGGCCTCGAGGGCCCGCTTCTTCACCGTCTCCACCGTGTCGGTCGGGGGCGCCTGGATGCGCACCGCATCCCACACCGCCTGCATCTCCACCCGGATGGTGATCGTCGGCTCGTCGTGCATCCCGAGCCGGATCGTGTCCGGCCGCGCGCGGAGCTGGGCCGTGAACGGCGCGGAACTCACGCGACCTCCGCCGGCTGCGGCGCGTCCATCTCGGGCAGCGTGGTGAAGAACCGCGCCAGCTGCATCGTGAACAGGTACGACGACCCGGTCACCCGCGTCCCGCCCGGCACCGGCGCGGCGGCCACGATCACCTCCTCGCCCCCCTGCCCGCGGAAGCTCGCCCACCGGTCGCCCGCCCGGTCGGGGAAGGCGGCGTAGAGCGCGTTGCGCTGCGCGAAGAACCGCCGCGCGCGCGACAACACTTCGTCGGCCGGCAGCGGCGTGAAGTATTCCTGCATCGTCATCTTGGACGGCGTCATGATGGTCATTCCGGATTCAGTCTGGTTCCCGGCGGCGTGGTGCGTGCCCCTGCCCCCGCCCCCGGCGCCCGCTCGACGGGCCCTTCGTACACCAACGGCAATTCCACGCGGAACGTCGATCCCTCACCCGGCTCGCTCACCAGCAGCACGTCGCCACCCAACAACCGCGCCGTGCGGCGGGCCAGCGCCAGGCCGAGCCCCGCTCCCACCCGTCCTCCTGCTGCTTCCGGCCGGGCCGTCGTGCCCGCCCGGCGGAACTCCTCGAACACGTAGCGCTGCGCCTCGGCCGGGATTCCGATCCCCGTGTCCTCCACGCGATACACCACGCGGTCCTCGTGCACTTCCACGGCGGTCCGCACCGTGCCCCGCTCGGTGAACCCATACGCGTTCGCCAACAGCCGCGACAGGAGGCGCACGATGCGGCGGCGATCGCTCGCCATCGTCACCGCGTCCTCCGGCTCCGTGCTCGCCAGCGCCACGCCTTCGCGGCGCCCCGTGACGAGGGTCAATGCTTCGCGCATCGGATCCCGCACGTCGAACACGCTCACCGCCGGCTCGACCTCGTTCCGCTTCAGCTCCGACAGCTCGATCAGGTCGCCGATGCGGTCGAGGAGCACCTCCCCCGACTCCTTCACCTCGAGCAGCGCCGAGCGCTCCGTCTCGGTGAGGGGTCCGGTCTGGCCGGCCTCGATTCGTGAAATGTAACCGACGAGCTCGGCCAGGGGGGCGCGCAGATCGGTGGACAGATTGGCCAGGAATTCGTCCTGCAGCCGGCGCGCCTCGAGCAGCGCCGCATACTGTTGCTCCAGCTCGGCGTTCGAGTCGGTGAGTGCCGAATTCGCCCGCCGCAGGTCGTCGATCAGCCGCGCCTTCTGCGCCGTGGCCGCCATCTGGTCGGCCACCATGCGGAGCAGGCTCCGCGACTCGGCGCTCAGCCCGCCCGCCGCGCCGAAGTAGAAGGTCACCGTGCCCAGCACCCCGGCTCCCGTCTGCAGCGGCAGCGCGACCAGCGACTGGAAGCCCAGCTCGTTGGCCACCTCCTGCCAGTCCTCCAGCGACGGGTCGGCGAAGATGTCGGGCACCTCGATGGCGCGCCGCTCGCTCGCCGCCTCGCCGCTGGGCCCGAACCCCAGGCGCACGCGCATCTCGCCCAGGAAGGGCGTGAAGCGCTCGGGCCAGTTGTACGCCG
>JBJKPA010000163.1:0-4768 GCA_046706905.1 Gemmatimonadaceae bacterium | reverse complement strand
CGCTCGGAATACGTGGCTCATGATTGGATACTATCGCGCGCCGCCGCCTCACGCAGATGCAGGCCGTCGCGACGCGGCTGCTCGCCGCGGCGCCGCCGGAGTCCGGGGGCCGGTAGCCGGCCCGGCTACTTCTTGGTCTGCACCTCGTCGTGGATCGTGTACAGCTCCACGACCACGAGCTGACGCGTCATCGTCGGCAGGCGCAGGACGACGTCCTCGCCCACGGCCTTCCCGAGCAGCGCCCGTCCGATGGGCGACGCCATCGTCACGTGCCCGTCCTCGAACTCCACCGCGTCGCCGAACACCAGGTGGTAGGTCTCGCGCGCCTTGGACTTCTTGTCTTCGACCACGACGCGGGAGCCGAGCCCGACCTTGTCCTGCGGAATCTGCGACGGATCGATGGACGACAGCTTGCTCAGCCGCTGGCGCAGGTGGCCGAGGCGCGCCTGCACGAACTGCTGGCGCTCCAGCGCCGACTTGTATTCGCTGTTCTCGCGCAGGTCGCCGAGTTCCACCGCCTTCCGGATCTCGTTGGGCAGCGTGACGTTCAGCTCGTACTGCAGCCGCTCGACTTCCTCGCTGAGCTTCTGTTTGAGGGCTTCGATCATGGCAACGCACCTGAGGGGTACAAAAATCGTAGCGCCCGGCGGGGAGGCCGGGCGCCAATCCTGCGACGAATCCCGAACGCCTGCCTAGGGGCGCAAACGGCTGGAGGACAAACGAAACGTCATCGCTCGGAATACGTGGCTCATGATTGGATACTATCGCGCGCCGCCGCGTTCGTCCAGCCGGTGAGTGCCCCGCCGGACCATCCGCTAGAATTCCCTGCATGATCCGCCTCGAGCGGTACGGCGACGTCGTGCGCGTGCGCATGTCCACCTGGCGCAGCCGGTCCATCCGGTACGAGGTCAGCGCCTATCTCACGCGGCGCATCCTCATCGATTGCGGGTTCCCGCACATGGCCCGCGCCCTCGCGCCCGTGCTCGACCAGCTCGAGCCCGCCGGGGCGATCATCACCCACGCGCACGAGGACCACGCCGGCAACGTCGGGCTGCTCGCCCGCCGCGGGATCCCGCTCGCCATCGGCGAGCGCTCGCTGGACGAGCTGCGCGCCGGGCATCGCATCCGCGCCTACCGCCGCTACACCTGGGGGCAGCCGCGCCCCTTCACCGAGGCGTTCACCCCCTTCGACCCCGCCCCGCTGCAACTCTTTCCGGCGCCGGGCCACAGCCCCGACCAGCGCATCGTGTGGGACGCCGAGCGCCAGACGCTCTTCTCGTCCGATCTCTGGCTGGGGGTGCACGTGAAGCTGATGCACGCGCGGGAGGAGGATCCGTGGCAGCTGGTGAGCGACCTTCGCGCCGCCGCGGCACTCAACCCGCAGCGCATGTTCGACTCGCACCGCGGCCCGGTGGAGGATCCGGCGCGTGCGCTCACCGACAAGGCCGATTGGCTGGAACAGACGATCGAGGCCGTATCCAGGCGGGTCGATCAGGGCTGGGACGACCGCGCGATCCGGCGCGCCCTGCTCGGCCGCGAGGATCTGGCCGGACTCGTCTCGCGCGGCGAGTACGCGCGCATCAACCTCGTGCGGAATGTGCGCGCGGGACTCCCCGCGCACCGGGAGATTCGCGTTCCGTCATGACCGCCCTCTTCGTCGTCAACGTCGTGCTGCTGGTCGCGGTGCTCGCGGCGGTCGTGGCCCTGCTCGCCCGCGGCCGCCCGCGCGACACGGCCGTCGTGGAGCAGCGGCTGGCCGAGGTGCAGCGCGGCCTCGAGCGCGCTGACCAGCTCCTGCGCGACGAGATGGGACGCAACCGCGAGGAGACCGCGGCCTCGCTGGCCCGCGTGACCTCGGCGCTCGATCAGCGCCTGGCGCAGGTGCAGCGCGGGCTCGGCGAGATGCAGTCGCTCGCCGAGGGCGTGGGCGACCTCAAGCGCGTGCTCACCAACGTCAAGACGCGCGGCGTGCTGGGCGAGTGGCAGCTCCAGGCGATGCTCGAGCAGCTCCTGACCGCCGACCAGTTCGCGCGCAACGTGAAGCCCAATCCGCTGCGCGACTCGATCGTCGAGTTCGCGATCCGCATTCCGGCGCAGGGCGCCGACGCCGGGATGTGGCTCCCCGTGGACAGCAAGTATCCCGCCGAGGACTACGCGCGGCTCTCCGACGCGCAGGACCGTGCGGACGCGGCGGCGGTCGCGGCGGCGCAGAAGTCGCTCGCCGTCGCGGTGCGCCGGTCGGCCGACGACATCCGCACCAAGTACATCGACCCGCCCAACACCACCGACTACGCCATCCTCTTCCTGCCGTCGGAGGGGCTGTTCGCCGAGGTCGTGCGGCTGCCCGGGCTGGTGGAGGCGCTGAGCACCGAGTGCCGCGTGATGATCGCCGGCCCCACGACCTTCGCCACGCTGCTCAACTGCCTGCAGATGGGATTCCGCTCGATGGCGCTGGCCGAGCGGAGCGAGGAGGTGTGGCGGCTCTTGGGCGCGGTGCGCGCCGAGTTCGGAAAGTTCAACGACAGCGTGGCCGGCGCGCAGAAGAAGATCAACCTCGCCGCCGAGGCGGTGGAGCAGATCGCCGTGCGGGCGCGGGCGATGGACCGCAGGCTGCGCGACGTCGAGCAGCTTCCCGCCGCGGACACCGGCGGCGAACGCCCGCTGCTCGAGAGCTAGCCCCGGCTCTTCTCGAATTCCGAGCGGAGCCGCTTCATCATCGCCGCGCGCTTGCCATACAGCCGCTTGAGCGGCCGTTTGGCGTGCCGGGCGTGCGCGTACGAGGTGAGCACCGGCAGCGCGACGGTCGAATCGAGGTAGCACACTACCGCGTCGGGCAGCCGGTCGGGGTCGATCTTCCCCCAGCTCACCGCCTCGGCGGGTGTCGCGCCGGAGAGTCCGCCCGTGTCGGGGCGCGCGTCGGTAATCTGCAAGAAGTAGTCGTGCCCCTTCTCGTCGATGCCCAGCACTTCCTGGATCTGCGGCTCCGTCTGAAGCATGAAGTTCTTGGGGCTGCCGCCGCCGCAGATGAGCACCGCCGACTTCCCGCCCGAGCGCTTGGCGTTGAGGACGATGGACGCCGTCTCGTTGACGTCGAGGTTGGGGTCGATCACGCACTTGTTCCCTTCGAGCGCCAGCGCGGCGACGTTCATGCCGATGGACGAGTCGCCCGGCGACGAGGTGTAGATCGGCACGCCGGCGTTGTACGCCGCGGAGAGCAGCGACTTCTGCCCGATCCCCAGCGCCTTTTCGCGCTCGCGCACGTACTTGCCGCACAGCCAGTGGAACTCGGCGCTGGACATCGCATGCTGGAACTCCGGTCCCTCTATGATCTTCCGGAAGAATGCGTCGGTGCTGAGCAGGACGTCGTAGTCGAAGAAGATGTCGTAGATGCGCACGACGCCTTCCTCGCGCAGCACGACGTCCGACTCCTGCGCGTTGCCGCGATGCATCGAGAGGCCGAGGCCGAAGTGCGTGTCGTGGTAGAGATTGGCGCCGGTGGAGATGATCCAGTCCACGAAGCCCGACTCGATGAGCGGGATGAGCGCCGCCATGCCCAGTCCGGCCGGCGTGAGCGCGCCGGTGAGGGTGAGCCCCACCGTGACGTCGGGGTCGAGCATCTTCTGCGTGAAGAGCTGGCAGGCCTCGCGCAGCCGCGCCGCGTTGTAGGCCAGGAAGGTGCCCTCGACGAGATCCGCGACCGACTCCTTGCCGTCGATGCGGCGTGGGTCGATCCGGTTGCCGCGCAGGAAGCGGCTCTTCTCGGCGGCGACGTGCGCCTTGCCGGCGGCTTCGCCCGCCACGGCCGCCTTCTTCTGGTCGGCCTTGGGGCCGGCCGCCGAGGCGCGCTTCGCCCCGCCCGTGCCGTGCCGCGACGCCTTGAATCCGCCGCGCTCGCGGCCCGCCGATTTCGCCGGCTTCTTCTTCGCCATGCCCGTTATCTCTCGTGTTCGTTGCCGTTGCCGTCGATCGCCTGCTGCGCCTGGATGACCACGCTGGCCGCCTCGGCGGGGTCGTCGGTCATGATCATGAGGTCCATGTCGCCGGCCGAGATCTTGCCTTCGCCCAGCACCTTGGTCTGCAGCCAGCGCACGAGTCCCGCCCAGTAGTGCCGGCCGAAGAACACCACCGGGAAGTGGTAGATCTTGCCCGTCTGGATGAGCGTGATCGCCTCGAATGCCTCGTCCAGGGTGCCGAAGCCCCCGGGGAAAATAATGAAGGCGTCCGAGTATTTGATGAACATCGTCTTGCGGACGAAGAAGTAGCGGAAGTTGATGAGCGTATCGATGTACGGGTTGGCGCCCTGCTCGAAGGGCAGCTCGATGTTGCACCCGATGGACAGCCCGCCCCCTTCCTTGGCGCCGTGGTTGGCGGCTTCCATGATCCCCGGGCCGCCGCCCGAGATCACCGCGAACCCGGCCTCGGCCAGCAGCCGCGCCGTCTCCTTGGCCGCCTCGTACTGCGGGTCGGTGGGGGTCGTGCGCGCCGACCCGAAGATCGTGACCGCCTTGGTGAGATGGGCCAGCGCGTCGAACCCCTCGATGAACTCTCCCATGATGCGCATCACGCGCCAGGGATCGGTGCGGGTGAAGTCGGCGGGGTCGGTCTGGCGCTGCAGGAGCTTCTGGTCCTCGGTCACGATCGTGGCGTCGCGGATCGAGTCGTCGATGCGCCGCGTGGCGCCGGCGCCGCGGAAGCGGTGGAGCTGGGACGGCGGCCGGCGGCCGGCGGCGATGTGCCCGGCTTCGGTGCGCTCGCGCAGCCCCTCGCG
>JBJKPA010000162.1:0-2940 GCA_046706905.1 Gemmatimonadaceae bacterium | reverse complement strand
CAGGGGCCCGGCCCGCCGGCCCCCTGCGCGATCTCGAAGATCGGGTGGTGGATCATGAACGGCGTGATCAGGAGCCAGAGAACCAGCAGATGGACGAGCAGCGAGAAGGCGGCGCCGGCGCGCCGGTTCTCGCGGCCCCTGGGCACGCCGACGGGCGGCCGGTATGGCGGCCGTTCGCGGGGGGGCCGCGCGGGCGTGGAGGCAGAGGAGAAATAGGCCATGCGGGACGGAGCGGAGGCGCCGGGCGCCGCTTCCTGTATGGTAATACGACCGGTCGCCGGGAAAGGGTTCGCGCGGCGGCGAACGGACGTTCCGAAAACACGACGGCCGAGCGCTGGGCTCGGCCGTCGAAACCATCAGGGTGCGGTGGTCCGCGGCGTCAGTCCTTGCACGCTCCGCCCTGGTTTTCCGTGGACTTCGGCGGAATGCCGATGACCTTGACCCCGGCGCCGCGCGCGATGGACATCGCGTCCACGACGTCCTGGACCTTCACCTTGGGGTTGCCGGCGATGAAGATCACCTTGTCGGGGCGCGCGTCGTACACGTCGTGCAGTTCCTGCGCCAGCTGGTCGTGCGTCACGATCTTGGAGTTGATCGCGTAGCACCCGTTGGGGCCGACCTCGAGCACGATCTGGTCGGACTGCGCGTTGGCCGGCTGGACCGACGGGTTGGGCTGCGGCAGCTGCAGGTCGATCGCCTTGCGCATGCTCGGCAGGGCCGCCATGAAGATGATCAGCAGCACGAGGAGCACGTCGATCATGGGCGTGACGTTGGGCTCGTTGCTCAGCCCGCCGGTGCCGCCACTGGACATGGCCATTAGTTGCCTCCTCCCGGCGCGGGCGGCGAATCCTTGCTGTCGCCCGGGACCGTGGACACCGTGCCCGGCTTCTGATCGCCGATCAGGGCGACGACGACGACGCCGTTCTTGGCCGCGATGTCCTCGACGTCCAGCACCTTGCCGTAGTCGAGGTTCTTGTCGGCCTTGATGTACAGCACGTGATCCTCGCGATCGGGCGCGTTGTACACGGCGTTGAGGGTGGGCCCGATGTCGTCGTACTTGATGGGCTTCTTGTTGAAGTAGTAGTTGCCGTCGACGTCAATGCCGAGCACCTGGTCGGTATTGGAGTCTTCGGGGTGATCCTTGATGTTCTGGGCCTCGGGCGGGGTTGCGTTGAACCCCGCCAGCAGGGCGGGTGTGACCACCATGAAGATGATCAGCAGCACCAACATGACGTCGATCATGGGCGTCACGTTGGGCGTGCTCTGCACGCCGCTGCCGCTTGCTGACATCGCCATACGCCGAACTCCTCCGTCGAAGGGTCGGGACTACTGCTTGATCGGCTGGCCGGCGGCCGCCGACGCGTTGAACTCGCGGGTGAACCGCGACCGTCCGAACTCGCCGGAGACGCCCTTGATCAGGTAGTCGATCATCTCCTTCGACACATACGTCATTTCCGCCGTCAGGTTGTCGATCTTGGTCGTGAAGTAGTTGTACGCCCACACGGCCGGGATGGCCACGATGAGGCCGAAGGCCGTCGTGATCAGGGCCTCGGCGATACCGCCGCCGATCGCCGACAGACCGCCGGACCCCGACACGGCCATGCCGGTGAACGCGTTCACGATACCCATCGTGGTGCCGAGCAGTCCGACGAACGGCGCCGTGGCGCCGACGGTGGCCAGCACGGCGAGGCCGCGCTTCAGGTTCGTGATCTCCATCAGCATGTTGCGCTCCACCGCGCGCTCGGACGAGTTGATGTCCGCCACGGTGACCGAGCCGTCCTGGATCAGCGGCTTGACCTCACCCAGCGCGCCGCCGAGCACGATGGCGACGTGCGACTTCTTGTAGCTCTCGGCCAGGTTGATGGCCTCGGTGAGGTTGTCCTCCTCGAGGAACTGGGAGAACTCGGGCGCGAACTTGATCGTCTCCTTCTGCGCCTTCCGCAGATTCCACCACTTCGAGACCATGATGGTCAGCGAGTAAATGGACATGAACGCGAGGACGAACACGATGCCCTTGGCGAAATTGCCCATCTGATGCCAGAGACCAAGCAGTGAGACATCCATAAGTCGTCGAGCTCCGAAAAGGGATGCGGGATGAACGACCGCGACGCGGGCGGCCGCGGTGGACCTAGTGGTTCAACGTGAACTGGAACGGTTGCTGTACGAGCTGCTTGACCTTGCGCCCGCCGATCTCGGCCGGGTAGAACCGGTAATCGCGCAGCGCGTTCTTCACCGCCGCGGTAAACAGGTCGTGCGTGGACTTGAGGACCTTGAAGGTGCTCATGTCGGCACGCCCGTTCGTATCCACGACGAATTGGGCGATCACCTCGCCCTCGACGTTGGCCGAGCGGAGAATGTCGGGATAGTGCGGCGCCTGGTTGCCCGGGGCCATCTCGACCTGCTTCTCCACCTGGAACGCGAAGAAGGTGTTGTTCTCGTTGACCGGAGCCGTGCCGCCCACGACGCCCTTCGCGATCCCGCCGGCGACGCCCTTACCGCTGAAGTCGGCCGCGTTGGTGACGCTCTTGGACAGGTCGATCTTGGGCAGCACGTCGGGGATCTTGATCGGCGCGGTCAGCACCTGGAATCCCTTGGGCGGCGGCGGCGCGGCCGTGACGTCCGGCGGAGGAGGCGCCTTCGGCTTGGGCGGAGGCGGCTGCTTCTTCTCCATCTTGACGAATTCGACCTTTTCCTGCTGCACCTTCTCGATCTTCTGGCCGGCCTTGAGGGTGCCGTACACCGCTCCGGTGATGATCAGGGTGTGGATCACGAGGCTCCACGCCATCCCGCCCACCGTGCGCTGCTTCTTGGCTTTCGATTCGATGAGGTTGTTGAACATGATCCTTGGCAATTCCTGCAGGGGGAACGACTTCGACCACAGGGAGTTTGCAGGGGGTAACCTACGCCCTCACCATGAGAGCGGAATGGTCGCCAGATTAA
>JBJKPA010000161.1:0-5569 GCA_046706905.1 Gemmatimonadaceae bacterium | reverse complement strand
CGCACGGCCTGGATCTCGTCGGGGGCGTCGGCCGACCGGGCCACGACCTCCAGGCCGGGCGGCAGCGACCCCGGCTCGATGACCAGCGAGTGGTAGCGCATCACCTCGAGCGGGCTCGGCAGCCCCGCGAAGACGCCGGTGCCCTCGTGGGTCACGTGCGACGTCTTGCCGTGCATCACGTGGTCGGCGCGCACCACCCGCCCCCCGTAGGCCTCGCCGATCGCCTGGTGGCCGAGGCAGACGCCCAGCGTCGGGATCGTGGCTCCCCAGCGGCGCACGGTCTCGACGGTGATTCCGGCCTGGGCCGGCGCGCAGGGGCCCGGCGAGAGGATGATCGCCGAGGGGGCCAGTGCCCCGACGTCGTCCACGGTGAGGGCGTCGTTGCGCTCGACGCGGAGGTCGGCGCCCAGCTCGCCCAGGTACTGGACGAGGTTGTACGTGAACGAGTCGTAGTTGTCGATGACGAGGATCATGGGCGGCGTTCAGGACCTCGGATGATACTGCCGATGCACGCTCCGCAGGTACTCCCGGTCGACGTGGGTGTAGATCTGGGTGGTCGAGATGTCGGCGTGGCCGAGCATCTCCTGGACGGCCCGGAGGTCGGCGCCCCCCTCCAGGAGGTGCGTGGCGAAGGAGTGGCGGAGGGTGTGCGGGGTGACGTGGGTCTCGATCCCGGCGCGCTCGACGTATTTGCGGAGGATCTTCCACGCCCCCATGCGGGACAGCGGCTCGCCGCGGGCGTTGAGGAACAGGACACCCTTGCCCTGGCCCCGCTCGAGCCTGGGGCGCAGCTCCCGGAGGTAGATGGCGAGGGCGGCGATGGCGTTCCGCCCGATGGGGACGAGCCGCTCCTTGCTTCCCTTCCCCATCACGCGGACCACGCCCTGGTCGAGCAGCAGGTCGCGGGCGCCGATCGAGATCCACTCCGACACGCGGAGCCCGGCGCCGTAGGCCAGCTCCAGCATGGCCCGGTCGCGGAAGTACAGGGGATCGTCGAGCGTGGGGGCGGCGAGGAGCTTGTTCACCTCCTCGACCGACAGCACGTCGGGCAGCGTGCGCCACTTCTTCGGGGTCTCCAGCCGCTCGCTCGGGTCCTGGACCAGGACGCCCTCGCCGAGCAGGAAGCGGAAGTAGGTCCGGATGCCCGACACCCCGCGGCGGATCGACGCCGGGGCGAGCCCCAGGTCCTTGAGGTGGTATATGAATTCGCGTAAGAGACGGGCCGTGACGTCGGCCGGGGAGCGGGCGCCCTTGGCGAGCGCGAACTCGGCCAGCCGCTCGACGTCGCGCGCGTAGGCCTCGCGGGTGCGCGGCGACGACCCCTGCTCCAGCGACAGGAAGTCGGCGAACCGCTCGAGGAGGAAGGCGCGGGCGAGGGCCTCGTCCATCACGCCCGGCGCCTCCGCGCGAGCCAGAAGGCGAGGAGCAGCCCGGCGAGCACGGCGGCCACCACGGCCACGATGCTTCCGTTGCGCGACAGCGCGCGCACCACGGCCGGCCAGTCGGCGCCCACCCGGTACCCCACGAAGCTCACGGTCCCGTACCAGATGGCGGACGCCGAGCCCATGAGGACGAGGGTGACCACGGCCGGCACGCGGAGGGCCCCCGCGAACGGAGGCACGAGGGCCCGCACCCCCGGAATGAAGCGGCCGAGGAAGATGGCGGCGAGCCCGTAGCGCCCGTAGTACGTGTTGAGCCGGGCGTCCACCTCGGGCGCCTTCTTGCCGAACAGGTGGCGCTCCAGCGGGGCGGAGCCATAGCGCCGCCCCAGGGCGTAGGTCACCATGGCGGTGCCGACGTTGCCGACGAGCACCGCCCCGAAGACGATGAGCGCCGAGCCGTGGCCGCGGGCGGCGAGAAAGCTGCCGAACGCGACGACCGAGTCGGCGGGCACGGGCGGGAAGAGGTTCTCGGCGCCCGCGATACCGGCGCAGAACAGATAGAGCCAGCCGAGCGGGAGGCCGAGGGCCCAGTTCAGCAGCGGGCTCGCCCCCACGGCGTCACTCCGCGCGCGCGATGCCGGCGACGGCCATGCACGCCAGCCCCTCGCCGCGGCCGATCCACCCCATCCCCTCGTTGGTCTTGCCCTTGAGGCTCACGTCGCCGGGCGCGATCCCGAGGGCCTCGGCCAGGCAGGCGCGCATCGCGTCGCGATGCGGGGCGATGCGGGGATACTCGGTGACGACCACGACGTCCACCTGCTGGACGCGCCAGCCGGCGGCGTGCAGCCGGGCGACGGCGAGGCGGAGCATCTCGATGGAGTCGCGGTTCTCGTTGGCGGCCTCGGTATCGGGAAAGAGCTGTCCGATGTCGCCGAGGGCGGCGGCGCCGAGAACGGCATCGGTCACGGCGTGGGCCACGGCATCGCCGTCGGAATGCCCGGCGAGGCGGACGTCGCTCTCGATCGTGACCCCGCCCAGCACGAGGGGGCCCGGAGGGGCGAAGCGGTGCGAATCGTAGCCGAGGCCGGTGCGAATCATGCGAGGGGGGCGGAAGTCCGCCGGCCCGGGGCGGCTACGCCGCGGCGCCGGCGGGTTGGGGGAGGATGGAGTAGTCCTGGCGGCGGCGCATCGGGGTGAAGCCGGCGTCGCGGATCAGCCGCGCCATCTCGTCGGCCGTGGTGCGGAAGGTCGTGTTGGCCGCGGAGACGACGTTCTCCTCGATCATGAGCGAGCCGAAGTCGTTGCAGCCGAAGCGGAGCGCGAGCTGCCCGATCTTCATTCCCATCGTGACCCAGCTCGCCTGGAGGTTGGGCACGTTGTCGAGCACGATGCGCGAGATGGCGACGGTGCGGAGGTAGTCCACGGCGTCGGTCTTGGGCATGTGCGACATCTGGGGGGTGTTCTCGGGCTGGAGCGGCCAGCAGATGAAGGCGGTGAAGCCGCCGGTGCGGGCCTGCACCTGGCGCACGCGCTCGAGGTGCTCGAGGCGCTCGGCGAGGGTTTCGCCGATGCCGTACATCATCGTGACGGAGGTCTTCATGCCCTCCTGGTGCGCCATCTCCATGATCTCGAGCCAGCGGTCGGCGCCGGCCTTCTTCTTCGCGACCTGGTCGCGGACGCGCTGGACGAGGATCTCGCCGCCGCCGCCGGGGATCGAATCGAGGCCCGCCTTCATCAGCTCGCGGATCACGTCGCGGGCGTCCATGCGGAACAGCTTGGCGAAGAAGTCCACCTCGCTGGGGCTGAACCCGTGGATGTGGATGGGGTGGTACGTCTTGATGTAGCGCAGGAGGTCGAGGTACCACTCGAACGGGATGTACGGGTTGTGGCCGCCCTGCATGAGGATCTGGATGGCGCCCATCTCCTTGGCCTCGTCGATCTTGGCGCCGATCTGCTCGTAGGAGAGGGTCCAGCCTTCGGCGTGCTTGGGGCGCCGGTAGAACGCGCAGAAGCCGCAGTCGGCGACGCAGACGTTCGTGTAGTTGATGTTGCGGTCGATGATGAAGGTGACCACGCCTTCGGGGTGCTTTTCCTGCCGCACGCGGTCGGCCTCCGCTCCCAGCTCGAGGAGCGGCGCGTTGGTGTAGAAGTCGAGGAGGTCGCGCATGGCGGTGTCCCTACGCCGCGGGGAGGAAGCGGAGCGAGCCGTCGGGCACCCGGCCCGCCGCGACCAGCCGGCGGAAGAATTCGGTGAGTCCGGCCAGGTGGCTATACGACAACCGGTAATCGAGGCCGGAGAGGTATTCGAGGCAGACGGGCTTCGCGACGCCGGTGGCGAGCGAGGCCTGCGCGGCGAGGGCGTCGAGGTGCTGGAGCCCCCAGTCGCGCGACGTGATCAGCCGCCCGTGCACGGCCAGCGCCTCCTGGACGTCGGCCGACCGCTGGGCGACCCAGACGGCGAACACGAACGGCAGGCCGGTCCACCGCTTCCACTCGGCGCCCAGGTCGTAGGCGTGCCCGTACTCGGTGCGCGGGGCGAGGGCGCCGGCGTCGCCGCCGGCGATGGCCGTGTTGAGGAGCAGCGCCGCGTCGCCGATCACGAGGCGCGCTTCGTGCGGCTCGTGGCCGAACGCCTGGACGTCGGCCAGCTCGGCGTCGGCGGGCACGAACTGCGGCCGGGCGCGCCAGACGTGCTCGAACAGCAGCTCGAGCAACGCGACGCTGGTCATCGAACTCTTGCTCACCAGCACGCGCGCGCCGGTGAGCTCCTCGGCCGGCCGCTTGGCGAACATCATCACGCTGCGCACCGGGCCGTCGCTGGTGATGCCGAGGTCGGGGAGCAGCAGGTAGCGCGACGCGTCGGCGGCGTACTCGACGGCCGAGATCACGCTCACGTCGAGGGTGCCCTCGCGCATGCCGCGGTTGAGCACGGTGGGCACGCCGTCCACCAGCTCGGCCTCGAGCGGCACGACGCCGCGGTCGATGGCCCCGTACACGGGGTAGCAGTTGATGTACGGAATGCGGCCGACGCGCATCACGCCGCCTGGTGCGCGGCCGCGGCGGCCGGCGCCCCGTCGTCCCCGAAGGTGCGGACGACGCGGTAGAGGGAGTCGCGCTCGACGGGGATCTTCCCCGCCCCACGGATGAGGCGAAGCAGCCCGTCGAGGGCCATCGCCTGCGCGGTGTGCGCGCCCGCCTCGTGGTAGACCTTCTCGTGCACCATCGTGCCCTCCATGTCGTCGACGCCGAAGTGCAGCGAGGTCTGCGACAGGAAGGGGGTGACCATCACCCAGTGCGTCTTGACGTGCGGGATGTTGTCCAGGAACAGGCGTCCCACGGCGAGGTTGCGCAGGTCGTCGAACGCCGAGGTCGCGGTGCCGGTGCGGTGGAGCGTCTCGCCCAGCTCGTTGTTGTCGGGGTGGTAGGCGAGCGGGATGTAGGCCAGGAACCCGCCGGTCTCGCTCTGCAGGTCGCGGAGCATCGAGAGGTGGTGGATCCGGTCCTCGATCGTCTCGACGTGGCCGTAGAGCATGGTGCAGTTGGTGCGGATGCCCAGCTCGTGCGCCTGGCGGTGCACGGAGATCCACTCCTCGCCGGCCAGCTTCTTGTCGGCGATCGTGGCCCGCACGCCGGGGCTGAACACCTCGGCGCCGCCGCCCGGCATCGTGTCGAGCCCCGCCTCCTGCAGCGCGACGAGCGTGTCGCGGATGGAGAGCTTGGCGAGGCGCGCGAGGTGCGCGATCTCGACGGCGGTGAGCGCCTTGATGTGGACCTGCGGGTGGCGCTGCTTGAGGGCCCGGAACATTTCGGTGTAGTAGTCGAGCCCGGCGTGCATGTCGAGCCCGCCCACGATGTGGAACTCGCGGGTGAGCGTGCTGTTGGCCTCGTCCGACTCGGCGAGCACCTGGTCGAGCGTGTAGCGGTACGCGCCCTCCTCCTTGGGAAGCCGCGCGTACGAGCAGAACACGCAGGTCTTGCGCAGGATGCAGATGTTCGTGGGGTTGATGTGCTGGTTGGCCGCGAACATCACGCGGTCGCCGTTGAGGGCGCGGTTCCGCGCGTCGGCCAGCGTGCCGAGCCCGAGGAGGTCGGGCGTCCGGAAGAGCGTGAGGCCGTCGTCGCGGGTGAGGCGCTCGCCGTGCTCGACCTTGTCGGCGATGGGCGCGAGCGCGGGGTCGCTCAGGCGA
>JBJKPA010000160.1:0-9146 GCA_046706905.1 Gemmatimonadaceae bacterium | reverse complement strand
CAACCGGACACCGTGCCGCCGCGCAACCTCCTGCCCCGCGACGTCGAGCACGAGGTCATGCAGCGGTACGACGCCCCGGGCACCGCGCGCGCCGCCGGTCCGTACGCGCTCGACTCCGGCGCGGTCGTGCCCGGCGACCTCGCCGTCCTGGGCGGGCCGGTCATCATCGCGGGCCACGTGCGCGGCGCGCTGGTCGTCGTCAACGGCGACCTGGCCTTCACCGCCACGGGGCGCGTGGACGGCGACGTGCTGGTCGTGGGCGGCAAGATCTCGGGGCGCGACCTCGGGTACGTGGGCGGCGAGATCCGCATCTATCGCGACCGGCTGCGCTACACGCGCAGCGACGGCCGCCTGATCGTGGCCGACACGGCGGGCGAGAGCGAGCCCTGGTGGCACCGCTTCGAGCCGCACCGCGAGGTGGGCGGGAGCAAGTTCCAGGTGGCGAGCGCCGGCGCCTACAACCGCGTCGAGGGGCTGGCGATCAACCTCGGCCCGCAGATCACGCGCGACTTCACCGGGGGGAGCGCGCGGCTGGACGCCTACGCGGTGTTGCGCACGGCGTCGAGCTTCCGCGAGGAGCGCCACGACGTCGGGCACAACCTGCACGGCGAGCTGCGGTTCGGGAGCGGCCGCGGCGTGCTCGTGGGCGCCGGGGTGTACGACCTCGTGGCGCCCGTCGAGTCGTGGGGCATGTCGGCGCTCGAGACGGGGCTCGCCGCGGGGCTCTTCCGCCGCGACTACCGCGATTACTACCAGCGGCACGGCGGGGCCCTGGAGGTCGGCCTGTTCGACGGACGCGGCACGACCTTCACCCTGACGTACGCCGACGAGCACTGGATCCCGCGCTCGGCCACCAACGCCTGGACGCTGTTCAACAGCGACGCCGCGTGGCGCCCCAATCCGGCGATGGACGACGCGCGGATGCACCTCCTCAACGCCACGCTCGAGTGGGACACGCGCACCGACGCGCTCAACCCGTGGTCGGGGTGGTACGTGATGGCCGACCTCGAGCACGGCGTCGGGCACTTCGATTCGCTGGGCGCCATGACGATCGCCCGGTCGTATCCCACGACGCGCGCCGCCCACTACGACCGCGCGTTCCTGGACGTGCGGCGCTACAACCGCGTGTCGCGCAACACGCAGCTCAACCTGCGGCTCGTCGCCGGCGGGTGGCTGGACGGCGACCCGCTGCCGCTCGAGCGCCGGCTGTCGGTGGACGGCTACGACGCGCTGCCCGGATTCGGCTTCCGCAGCGCAGGCCCGCAGAACGACGTGGCGACCTGCACCGCGGGGACCCCCGTGCCCGGCGCGCCGGCGCAGTGCGACCGCATCCTGCTGGGCCAGGCCGAGTACCGCGGCGCGCTGCACTTCCACCCCTTCGCCTGGGGGGGCGACAACTGGATCGGTCCTCACTTCCGCGCCGACGGCGCGTGGGTGGTGTTCGTGGACGCCGGGCGCGGCTGGCTGGTGGGCAATCCGGCCGCGCCGATGACCTACCGGTCGAGTGCGATCCCGCCGCTGTCGTCGTTCCGCACCGACCTCGGCGCGGGGCTCGACCTGGACGGGTTCGGAGTCTACCTGGCCAAGGCGCTCTCGGCGCCCGGACAGCCGGCCCGCCTGTTCGTCCGACTCCAGCACCGCTTCTAACCCGTGCGCGCCGCCCTCCGCCGCTGGCTCCTTCCGTTGCTCGTCGCCGTTCCCGCGGCGGCGCAGCACGACGTGGGCGTGCACGTGGACCTCGACGGCACGACGCCGGTGATCACGGTGTCGCACGTGCTGGACGATTCGCAGCTCGAGGACCTGATGAAGAACGGGTTCCCCGTGCGGCTCGATTTCCGGCTGGAGCTGTGGCGCACGGGCGGTGTGTTCAACGAGCTGGAACGCGTGCAGACCTGGCAGATGCTCGTGCAGTACAACCCCGACCCGTACCAGAAGGTCTATCGCGTGGTGCGGCACAACGGCCGGCAGACCGAGTCGTTCGGCGCCATGGCGTCGCTCGATTCGGTGGACGCGCTGCTGGCGCGGCCGTACCGCGTGTCGCTCCCGCCGAGGCGGCCGGGCGCCAAGTACTACTACAACCTGGTGCTCGACGTCGAGTCGCTGAACGTCAACGATCTGAGCGAGATGGAGCGCTGGCTGAACGGCGACGTGCGTCCGGCGGTCCAGGGAAAGGGCAACCCCTTCTCGGCGCTGTTCAACGGAATCGGACGGCTGCTGGCGCGCGTGCTGGGCGGGACCAAGCGCAACTACGAGGCCACGTCGCCGATCTTCACGGCGCCGGCGCGCTAGCCGGGCGCGGCGTCAGGCGGGGAGCTGCCCCGCTCCGCGGTGCTCCAGCCGCTCGAGCTGGTGCAGCACCGCATCGCCGTAGAAGGTGCGGATGTAGTGCGCCTGGATCGGGGTGAGCCGCCGCACCGCCCAGCTCAGGTGCACGAAGTGCGGCTCCACGGGATGCGTGTGCGGGTGCATCCCGATCTCCTCCGGCATGCGGTTGCCCTTGCGCGTGTTGCACGGGCTGCACGCCGTGACGACGTTGGTCCAGTCGTTCGAGCCGCCGCGCGACAGCGGAATCAGGTGGTCGCGGGTGAGCGACTCGCGCGGCTTGAGCTCGCTCACGTGCCGCCCGCAGTACTGGCACTTGTAGTGGTCGCGGGCGAACAGGAAGGTGTTCGTCACCTGGCGGCGGAAGCGCCGCGGCACGTGGATGAACTTGGTGAGGCGGATGACCACCGGGCGCGGAATGGCGAGCCGCTCCGACCGCACCAGGCGGTCGTGCTCGGCCTCCACGATCTCGGCCTTGCCGTCGATGACCAGGCGCAGCGCCCGCTTGAGGGGCACCATGGTCAACGGTTCGAACGAGGCGTTGAGCGCCAGGCAGCCGACGATCACACGCCCCTCCCGCCGGCGCGCGCCGCCCGGCGCCACCGACTACTCATGGCTCGCTCCCACCGCCGCCGGCTCGGGCAGCATCGTGAGCCACCCGTGCCGGTCGGGAATGCGGCCGTGCACCATGTCCTGGTACTCCTGCTGCAGCATCGCCGTGATCGGTCCGCGCGATCCGCTGCCGATCGGCACGCGGTCCACGCTGCGGATGGGCGTGACCTCGACCGCCGTCCCGCAGAAGAACAGCTCGTCGGCCACGTACAGGAACTCGCGCGGCAGGAGCTGCTCGCGCACCTCGATCCCGCGGTCGCGCGCGATCTGCATGATCGTGTCGCGCGTGATCCCCTGCAGGATCCCGGCGCCGAGGGGCGCCGTGTACAGCACGCCGTCGCGCACCACGAACAGGTTCTCGCCGCTCCCCTCGGACACGAACCCGAAGGTGTCGAGCAGGATCCCCTCGGAATAGTCGTCCGCCTTGGCCTCCAGCTTGGCCAACTGCGAGTTGAGGTAGTTGCCGCCGGCCTTGGCCATCGCCGGGAAGGTGTCGGGGGCGCCGCGGCGCCAGCTCGACACGCGCACGTCCACGCCGCTCTCCAGCGCTTCCTTGCCCAGATACGCCGAGTCCCACTTCCAGGCGATGATGAACACCTCGGTGGGCACGGTGCTCGGCCCGACCCCCATCTGCTCGCCCGTCCGGATCACCACGGGACGGAGGTAGCACTGGCGGAGGTCGTTCGCGGCCACGGTGTCGAGGCTGGCCTGGACCAGCTCGTCCACCGAGTACCGCATCGGGATGCGATAGATCTTGCAGGAGTCCAGGAGCCGCCGCATGTGCTCGGTCGCCCGGAACACGGCGCCGCCGGCGGGAGTGTCGTAGGCACGCATGCCTTCGAACACGCTCGAGCCGTAGTGGACCACGTGGCTGATCACGTGGATCGTCGCGTCTTCCCAGTTCACGAGTTGACCGTCGCGCCAGATCTTGGCCGTGCGACCGGTCTTCGGCGGTGCCATGGGCTCGCTCCTCCGAGGCTGGAGTCCCTGAATTCTAAAGGGGAGACCACACCCGACGCCAGCGGACGAAATCCGCTATTCGCGCCCCGCGAGCCACCGTTGCAGGTGGTCGGCGGTGAGTTGCACGCGGCTGGCGAGCCCCGGATCGGCGTCCATCAGGGCCCCGTCGTACACCAGCACGCGACCGGCCACCGTGACCAGCGACGCCGGCGTCCCGTGGAGCGCGAACACCACGGCGCTCTCGATGTCGTGCACCGGCCCGAGCCCCGGGACGAGGGGGAAGGCCGCCAGGTCGGCGGCCTTGCCGGTTTCCAGCGAGCCGATCTCGTCGTCGAGGCGCAGCGCGCGCGCGCCGTCGATCGTGGCCATGCGCAGGGCGCGCGCCGCCGTGACCGCATCGTGACGCCGCGTGCGCGCCCGTTGCTCGAGCGTCGCCAGCCAGGCCTCGGTGAGGATGTCCATCCGGTTGTTGCTCGCCACCGAGTCCGAGCCGAGTCCCACGGGGATGCCGGCGTTGAGGAACTCGGTGACCGGCGCCACGCCGTGGCCGAGTTTGGCGTTCGACGCCGGGCAGTGCGCCACCGTGCACCCCGAGGCCGCGATGGCGTGGACGTCGGTGGCGTCGGCGCGCACACAGTGGATGAGCAGCGGCTGGGCGTCCAGCACGCGCAGGCCGCGCAGGAGTTGGATCGGGCTGTTGGCGCGTGGTTCCACCCGGATGCCGCGCTTGACCAGCGCGTCGGCGAATTCGCCGTGCCCGTAGGCCACGAGCAACTGCTCGGCCTCGCTCTCGGCGATGTGGATCGCCATCGGCAGCCGGGCCTGGATCGCGTAGCGCGCCGTGGCGGCGAACAGCCGGTCGCTCACCGTGTAGGGCGCGTGCGGCGACACGCCGACGCGCACCAGCGACGACTCCCGCTGCCGGAGCGCCTCGACGCGGTGCCTGAGGTCGTCGAGCTGTTCCTCGCTGGCCACGGGCGCCGGGCCGAACACTTCCTGGTACACGATGCCCCGCACGCCGCGATCGAGCATCGCGTCGAACGCGACGCCCGACTCGCACGTGTCGGCGAACGTCGTGATCCCGGCGGCCAGTCCCTCGGCGAGTCCGAACCGCGCCGAGTCGAGCAGCATGGCGCGGGTCATGACGTCGCCCCGGGCCACCGTGAGCCGCAGGATCCACGACCGGAAGTCGAGGTCCTCGAGGAACCCGCGCATCGCGGTCAGCTCGAGGTGGGTGTGCACGTTGACGAGCCCGGGCATGAGCACGGCGGCGCCGAGTTCGACGTCCTCGCCCGCCGGGGCGCCGGCGCGCGGACCGACGTACGTGATCCGGCCGCCCGACACGGCCACCGTCCCGTTGCGCACGGGCGGCGAGGTGATGGGGAGGACCCACGCCGCGTGGTAGCGCCTCACCGGTTGCCGCCCCCGCCGCCCCCGCCGGGCTTCTTCTTGGGCGGGAGATAGAACGGACTGGTCGTGTCGACCGGCGCCGGCTTGTTGGGCAGGAGCACCGCGGGGGTCGTGTCGGGCTTGAGCACGATGCCGTGCGCGGTGTGCACGTCGCACGGCTTCGTCGGCTCGGTGCCGGCGATGTACACCTCGGTCATCACGTCGCCGGGGGGGCAGTACTGGGTGCGCAGCATGTTCGTGGTGAAGTCGATGTCCCGCGAGACGATCCCTTCGGGGCGCGGCCAGTCGGGCGGCGCCGGCTTGCGACGATACACTTCGTTCATGAACGCCGTCCAGGCCGGCGCCGCCAGCAGTCCGCCCTGCGCGTTGGCCTTGATCTTGGCGGGTTTGTCGAGTCCGATCCAGACCCCGGCCACCAGATCGCTCGTGTACCCGATGAACCAGACGTCGGCGCCGTCGTTGGTCGTGCCCGTCTTGCCGCCCGCCGGCAGGTGGAAGTACTGCCCCACCGCGCCCGCCGCCGAGCCCCGCCGGACCACGTCCTTCATCATGTCCACCATGATCCACGCCTGCTGCGGCGTGAGGATCGTGGTCAGCTGCGGCGACTGCTGCCAGAGCACCTTGCCGTCGGCGCTCTCCACCTTCGTGATCCCGAACGGCGCGGCGCGCGTGCCCAGCGTGGCGAAGGTCGAGTAGGCGGCGATCAGCTCGATCGGGAGGACGTCGGCGGAGCCGATGTTGATCGAGGGGTACGGCGGGATCGGCGTCGTGATGCCGAACTTCCGCGCCTCGGCGATCACCGCCGGCTCGCCGAGCTGCATGCCGAGCCGAATGGCCGGGATGTTGCGCGACTGGTAGAAGGCGCGGCGCAGCGTCATCCGCCCCTCGAACCTGAGGTCGAAGTTCTGCGGGGTCCAATCGGTTCCGTCGGCCTGCGGCACGGAGAGCGGCTCGTCGTCGAGCAGGTACGAGGGCGGATAGCCGGCCTGGATGGCGGTCGAGTAGAGAATCGGCTTGAAGGTCGAGCCGGGCTGGCGCAGCGCCTGCGTGGCCCGGTTGAACTTGGAATCGTCGAAGTCGCGGCCGCCGACCATGGCCAGCACGGCGCCGGTGCGCGGGTCCATGGCCACGAACGCGCCCTGCAGGTACGGCGAGTTGTCGTCGTTGCGGCTCTCGCCCTCACCGGACCGGGCCAGGTACTGCTCGAACGTCTCGTGGTGGTAGGGTCCGAACTTGCCCGCCTCGATCGCCCGCAGCTCGTTCTCCAGCGCCCGCTCGGCCGCCGACTGCAGGTCGAGGTCGAGCGTGGTGTACACCTTGAGCCCCTGCTCGTACAGCCGCTGCCCGAACCGCTGGTCGAGCTGCTGGCGGATCCACTCGATGTAGTAGGGCGCGATGTCCCCCGACTCCAGGCGCCCGGCGAGCTGCAGGGGGTAGGCGCGGGCCATGCTCGCGTCGGCGGCGCTCACCAGGCCGTCCTGGCGCATCAACTCGATGATCGTGTTCCGCCGCTGCACGGCGCGGTCGGGAAAGCGGCGCGGATCGTAGCGGCTGGGCGCCTTGGGGAGCGCGGCCAGCATCGCCGCCTCGGCGAGGTTCAGGTCGCGCACCGACTTGCCGAAGTAGCGCTCCGACGCCGTCTCCACGCCGTGCGCGCCGCTGCCCAGGTAGATCTGGTTGAGGTACAGCTCGAGGATCTTGTCCTTGGAGTATCGGCGCTCGATGGCCAGCGCGACCTTCACTTCCTTGAGCTTGCGCACGAGCGACTTCTCGCGCGAGATCCGCTCGGGGAACACGTTGCGCGCGAGCTGCATCGTGATCGTCGAGAAGCCCTGGGCGTAGCCGCCGTGCAGGATGTTGCGGAACCCGGCCCCGAACATGCGGATGAAATCGATGCCGTGGTGCGAGTAGAACCGCTTGTCCTCGGTGGCGAGGAACGCGTCGCGCACGACCATCGGGATGTCGGCGAGCTTGACCAGCGTGCGCCGCTCGAACCCCAGCTCGGTGATGAACCGGCCGTCGGCGGCGTAGACCTTGGAGGTCTGCCGCGGTGTGTACGCCTCGAGCACGCCCACCGACGGGCAGCGTCCGGCGCCGCAGACCAGGGTCCAGCTCGAGACGGCGACCCCGGCCCCGAACGCGGCGGCGAACACCCCCGCGATCAGGGTGCGGCGGACGAGAATCGGATGGCGCTGGCGGAAGCGGCGGAAGGGCAACGGCACGATGGCCCAAAAGGTAACCGCCGGCCCTCGCGCGCACCAACGCGGGGGCTGTGACTTTCCCTCTGGGCGCCTCTATAATTGGGCATGCCGACGCACCCCCTTCTCGCCGAGTTGCAGTGGCGCGGGCTGCTCTACCAGCACACGGACGGGCTGGCGGGGACGCTCGCCGCCGGCGTTATCTCCGGCTACGCGGGGTTCGACCCCACCGCGCCCAGCCTGCACGTGGGCAATCTGGTTCCCGTAATGGGGCTGGTGCACCTCCAGCGCTCCGGCCACCGGCCGGTGGTGCTCGTGGGCGGCGGCACGGGGCTGATCGGCGATCCCAGCGGGCGCAGCAGCGAGCGCCCGCTCTCGTCGCCCGAGGAGATCGCGGCGAACACGGCCCTGATCCGCGCCCAGCTCGAGCGGTTCATGGACTTCGACGGTCCGCGCGGCACGATCGTGCGCGACAACGCCGAGTGGCTCACGAAGCTCGGCGCGATCGAGTTCATGCGCGACGTCGGCAAGCACTTCACCGTGAACTACATGCTGCAGAAGGATTCGGTGAAGAGCCGGCTCGACGGCGGGATCTCGTACACCGAGTTCTCCTACATGCTGCTGCAGGCCTACGACTACCTGGAGCTGTACCGCCGCGACGGCGTGCGGCTGCAGCTCGGCGGCAGCGACCAGTGGGGGAACATCACGGCGGGCATCGAGCTGATCCACCGGGCGGAGGGCACCGAGGCGCAGGGGCACGCGCTCACCCTGCCGCTGGTCACCACGGCCAGCGGCGCCAAGTTCGGCAAGAGCGAGGCCGGCGCGGTGTGGCTCGATCCGGCGCGCACGTCGCCATACCGGTTCTATCAATACTGGATCAACACCGACGACCGCGACGTGGGCCGCTATCTGCGGTACTTCACCCTTGCCTCGCACGACGAGATCGAGGCGCTGGACCGCGCCGTGACCGAGCACCCCGAGCGCCGCGACGCGCAGCGCGAGCTGGCCCGCGAGATGACCCGCCGCCTGCACGGCGACGCGGCGCTGGCCGCCGCCGAGCAGGTGTCGGGGTTCTACTTCGGCGGCGTCGAGCCGGCCGAACTGTCCACCGGCGGGCTGGAGCAGCTCGCCGCCGTCGCGCCGTTCGTGGACGTGCCGGAGGCCGACGTGGCCGGCGAGTCGGCGGGCCAGCTCGACGTGGTCAAGCTGCTCACCGTGAGCGGGAGCGCGGCGTCCGGCAGCGCCGCCCGCCGGCTCCTCGAGCAGGGGGGCGTGTCGGTGAACAAGCGGAAGCTCGGCGCGGCCGACCGGTTCGTCGGCTCCGGCGACGTGCTGCTGCACGGCCAGTACGTCATCGTCGGCAAGGGCAAGCGCCAGTACGCGCTGGTCCGCGTCCGGCGCTAGCCGCCGGCGCCCTCAGCGCGCCCCGATCACCTCGAGGGCGCGCGCCACGTCGGCTTCCGTGGTGAAGGCGTGGATCGAGAGGCGCATCGCGCCCTCGCGCTGCGAGTGGATGACGCCCGCCGCCTTGAGCCGCTCGCTGGTCGCTTCCGGATCGGGGGGCGCGACGCCGACGATCCCCGCCCGCCGCGCCGGGTCGGCCGGCGTCGCGAGCCGCATGTCGCCGCGCGCGCCCGCCCATTC
>JBJKPA010000159.1:0-4858 GCA_046706905.1 Gemmatimonadaceae bacterium | reverse complement strand
TGGGCGACTGCTACGTGAACGACGCCTTCGGCTCGGCGCACCGCGCGCACAGCTCCACCGAAGCCGTGGCCCGCTTCCTCAAGCCCGCCGTGGCCGGACTCCTCATGGAGAAGGAGCTGCAGTACCTGGGCGCCGCGCTCGCCGATCCCAAGCGCCCCTTCGTGGCCGTGCTCGGCGGGAGCAAGATCTCGGGCAAGATCGACGTCGTCGAGGCGCTGCTGCCCAAGGTGGACGCGCTGCTCGTGGGCGGCGCCATGGCCTGCACGTTCTTCAAGGCGATGGGGCTCGAAGTCGGCACCTCGCTGGTCGAGGACGACCGCGTAGCGATGGCGAAGGACCTGCTCGCGCGCGCCGGCACCCGCCTCATCCTGCCGCACGACGCCACCGTCGCGCCCTCGATGGACGCGCCCGGCAAGGCGCACGCCGTGAAACGGGACGCCATCCCGGCCGGCGAGGCGATGCTCGACATCGGCCCCGACACCGCCCAGTCGTACGCGCGCGCCATTGCCAGTGCCAAGACCGTCGTGTGGAACGGGCCGATGGGCGTGTTCGAGAAGCCGCCTTTCGACGCCGGCACGCGGGCGATCGCGCAGGCGATGGCCGACGCCACCGCCAACGGCACGACGACGATCGTGGGCGGCGGCGACTCCGCGGCCGCGGTGGAGGAAGCCGGGCTGGCCTCGAAGATGAGCCACGTCTCCACCGGCGGCGGCGCGTCGCTCGAATTCCTGGAAGGGAAGACGCTTCCCGGCGTGGCCGCGCTGGACGACGCCTGATGCGCGCCCCCGTCCTCGCCGCGAATTGGAAGATGAACCACGGCCCCACCGAGGCCGCGGCGTTCATGCAGGCGTTCTGCGCGAAGTACGCGCCGCGCGACGACCGCACGGTGCTCTTCTTCCCCTCGGCGCTGGCCTTCGCCGGGGCGCGCAAGGCGGCGGCCGACCGGGCCGACCTCTGGTTCGGCGTGCAGAACATCGCCGCCCACGAGAAGGGCGCCTTCACCGGCGAGAACTCGGCCGCCATCGCCCGCGACGCGGGCGCGACGTGCGTGCTGGTGGGTCACTCCGAACGGCGCCACGTCTTCGGCGAGACCGACGCCGAGACGGCCGACAAGTGCGCGCTGGCGGTGGCGTACGACCTCGTGCCCGTGCTCTGCGTGGGCGAGAAGCTCGACGAGCGCGAGCGCGGCGAGACCGAAGCGGTGGTGCTGCGCCAGCTCCGCGCCGGCGTCGCCAGGCTCTCCGCGGCGCAGCGCGCGCGTCTCGTGATCGCCTACGAGCCGGTGTGGGCGATCGGCACGGGCCGCAACGCCACGCCGGCCGACGCCGCGGCGGTCCACGCCGTGCTTCGCCGGGAGCTGGGAGCGCTCGGCGCCCCCGCCGACGTTCCCATTCTCTACGGCGGCAGCGTGAAGCCCGACAACGCCGCGGCGCTGCTCGCGGCGGAGGGCGTGGACGGCCTGCTCGTGGGAGGCGCCAGCCTCGATGTCGAGAGCTGGCTGGCCGTGGTGCGGGCGGGCTGATCCGGCCGCCCGCCGCGGCGCCCTTGACGCAAGGGGCTAAGTCGCGAGATATTTATAGCTTACACGCGATCACGTTCTCCCATTCGGCCGGATCATGCTGTACAAGATTCTCCTCTTCCTTCTCGTCATCGACAGCTTCGTGCTGTGCGCCGTGGTCCTGATGCAGGCCGGGCAGGGCGGCGGCCTCGCCGCCACCTTCGGCGGCACGAGCAGCTCGGCCGACACGATCTTCGGAAGCCGCCAGGCGGGCAACCTCCTGACCAAGGCCTCCTGGTGGAGCGGTGGGCTCTTCCTCGGCCTCGCCTTCCTGCTGTCGCTCGCCTCCTCGCGTCCCAGCACGCCGCAGTCGGTGCTCGACAACGCGTTCCAGCCGCCGCCGGCCGCGGCCCCCGCGCCCACGGGCGCGACGACCAACAGCGCGGTGCCGCTGCAGACCGTGCCGACCACCACACAGCCCGCGGCACCGGCGACCAAGACGCCGCCGCCGGCCAACAAGAAGAAGCCCTGACGGTGGCCGAGGCCAAGTTCCAGCCGGGGTTCCTCCTCCTCGAGGATGGAACCCTTTTTCACGGCACGCTGCGGGCGCCGCTCGCGCCCACGGTGGCCGAAGTGGTCTTCACCACGAACATGAGCGGCTACCAGGAGGTCTTCACCGACCCCTCCTACCGCGGCCAGATCGTGGTCATGACGGCGCCGATGATCGGCAACTACGGCGTGAACGAGGAAGACCCCGAGTCGGGCGCCGTGCAGGTCTCGGGCGTGATCGTGCGCGAGCTCTCGGCCGCGTACTCGAGCTGGCGCGCGACGAGCGATCTCGCGACCTGGCTCGAGAAGGCCCACGTGCCGATCCTCATGGACGTCGACACCCGCCGCCTGACGCGCCACCTGCGGACCGTCGGCGTGATGCGCGGCGTCATCGGCTCCGGCGAATCGCCGAGCGACGAGGCGCGCGCCGCGCTCGACGCCTGTCCGTCCATGGAGGGCCTCGATCTCGCCACGCGCGTCACCACGCGCGAGCCCTATACCTGGGGCGACGAGTCGGCCGCCCACCACATCGTGGCCTACGACTTCGGCATCAAGCGCAACATCCTGCGCCTGTTCGAGGACCACGATTGCCGCGTGACCGTGCTGCCCGCGGAGACGCCGGCCAAGGTGGCGCTGGAACTCGAGCCCGACGGCGTGTTCCTCGCCAACGGTCCGGGGGACCCGGCCGCGGTCACCTACGCGCCGGAGACGGTGCGCGCGATCGCCAGGGCGGGGGTGCCGATCTTCGGGATCTGCCTCGGCCACCAGATTCTGGGGCTCACCTTCGGCGGCCACACGGTGAAGATGCCGTACGGGCACCGGGGCGGAAATCACCCGGTCAAGGAATTGGCCACCGGACGCGTCTTAATCACGTCGCAAAACCACGGATTCGCCGTCGCCGGCGACGAGAAGGGCATTCCGGGCGCTCCAGAGCTCGAAGTCACGCACATCAACCTCAACGACGGGACGGTTGAGGGGTTGCGGCACAAGGAGTTACCAATTTTCGGGGTCCAGTACCACCCCGAGGCGGCCCCCGGACCCCACGACGCCCGCCCTCTGTTCGACCAATTCATGGACGTTGTGACCGGAGCCACTCCCTGAAGCGCTCCAAACTCTTGACACACAACACTTAACGTCCATAAGTTCGGGGAGCGCTCCCGCCTTCGAGCGCCTGACCCCGAGGCTCTTCAATGACCAAAGCCGATCTGGTTGAGCGAGTTGCGACGCAGATAGCCCAGACTGCCGGGCCGATGATCTCCAAGAAGGACTGCGCACGCGTCGTCGACTCCTTCCTCGACGCGATCAAAGAAGCGCTGCACGAGCAGAAAAACATTGAGGTGCGCGGGTTTGGGACGTTCAAGATCCGCCACCGCAAGACGCGCATGGCGCGGAATCCCCGCACCGGATCGCCGGTCGAAGTCTCGGCGCGTCCGGTCCCGGTGTTCAAGCCGTCCAAGGAGTTGCGCGCCATGGTGGCCGATATCGAGGTCAGCGAGGAGGGGATCGAGGCCTCGAAGGCCTGAGCCCGGTATTCGGATGACGCTCGCCCCGGCCACTCTCGCCGGGGCGATTTCTTTAGGGAGGCCCGGGCAACCGCTTTCCCCGGGCCCGCGGAGCCGATAGCATAGGACGTATGCCGTTGCGCGTGCTTCTCTTCGCCTCGTATGCCGACGCCCTGGGGGCGTCGGAAATCGACGTCCCGATCCCGCCCGGGGCCACGGTGCGCGACGTCGTGGCGGCGGTGCGGAGCCGCGGCGGCGCCGACCGGCTTCCCGCCGCGCCCCTCGTGGCGGTGAACCAGCGCTACGCGCGCGCCGAGACACCCGTTTCCGAGCACGACGAGGTGGCGATCATTCCACCGGTGGCGGGCGGCTGATGCGCTCGGCCATCGTGGACCGGCCGCTGGATCCGGGTGCGTTGCTGGGCGAGGTCTCGGACCCCGCGCACGGCGCGGTGGTGCTGTTCGTCGGCACGGTGCGCGACACGAATGCGGGCCGCGCGGTGACCGGCATCGAGTACACCGCGTACCGCGCGATGGCCGAGCGCGAGTTGGCCGACATCGTGCGCGAGACCGAGGAGCGGTTCGCCGGCGCGCGGGTGGCGGCGGAGCACCGGCTGGGCACCCTGGGGCTGGGCGAGGCGAGCGTGGCGATCGCCGCCGCGCACGGGCACCGCGCCGCGGCGTACGACGCGTCGCGCTACGTGATCGAGGAGATCAAGCGCCGCCTGCCGATCTGGAAGCGCGAGCACTACACCGACGGCACGCGGGAGTGGGTGCACGCCGGCACCGGCGCCGCGGGCGCCCTGGCGATGGCCCGATGAGCGAAGCGCTGCGCGACCAGTTCGGGCGGAGCATCGAGTACCTCCGCATCTCGGTCACCGACCGGTGCAACTTCCGCTGCCTGTACTGCATGCCGGCCGAGGGGCTGCACTGGCTGCCCAAGGCGGAGATCCTGAGCTACGAGGAGATCGCCGACGCGGTGCGCCAGCTCGCCCCGTTGGGCCTCAGCCGGTTGCGCATCACGGGCGGCGAGCCGACGATCCGTCCCGATCTCGAGCGCCTCGTGGCGCTGCTCCGGGCGATCCCCGGCATCGAGGACATCGCGCTGTCCACCAACGGCGCGCGCCTCGAAGCGCTGGCGCCGGTGCTGCGCGAGGCCGGGCTCGACCGCGTCAACATCAGCGCCGACAGCCTGCGCGCGGAGCGCATCGCGGGGTTCGCCCGGGGCAAACAGGTGTTCGCTGCGGTGCGCCGCGCGTTAGCCCCCGACCGGGCCCGGCTTGCCCCCGTGAATCACAACAATGTGGTGA
>JBJKPA010000158.1:0-3951 GCA_046706905.1 Gemmatimonadaceae bacterium | reverse complement strand
GCGCTGAGGTCGGCGGGCAGGCGGAGGGCGAGATGGGCGTCCTTCATGTACTACAACGTACTGCGTTCGTAGCACACGGGCAACTCTCACCGCACGCCGTCAGCGGCTCTGGCCCGTCGTTCGTCGTGGCCGGGGTGCAGCTCATCCATTCGGACATCCACGATTTGGACTACCACAACAGGCGGACAGGACGGACGAAGAACGGAGGAGACTTGGGGGGAACCGCGCTGTTTTGAAACCCCTTTGTCTTCTCCGTCTGCTGTCCGTCCCCTCCGTAGTTGTCCGTATGCACATCGTTCGACTCTCCCCGCGCCAAGTGACATCCCCGGCGCACCGAGGGCCGGGAACACCCGGAACAACCGGAACGGTCAGCCGTGGCGCGTGGCGAAGTAGACGATGGCGATCGTCACGACGAGCACCGCGGCGACGCCGGCCCAGACCCACCACGGGCGGATGCGTCCCGACGGCGGAAGCGCGCCAGCGGGCACCGGCGCCCCGGTGGCCACCGCTTCGAGCACGGGGAGCAACACCCCCGCGTCGCGCGGGCGGTGCGCCGGATCCTTCTGCAGACACTGCATGATGACCGTCTCGACGGCCGGCGGCAGGCCGGCGCGGTGGCGGCTCAACGGTTCGGGGACGCGCGTCACGTGCGCGGCGACCACCTGCTGCGTGGTGGCGCCGGTGAACGGCGGCTGTCCGCTGAACATCTCGTAGCCCACGACGCCGAACGCGTAGAGGTCGGCGCGGGCGTCGATGTGCGGATCGGCGGCGGCCTGCTCGGGCGCCATGTAGGCCGGCGTGCCCACCGTGGTGCCGGGCATCGTGATGCGCGAGTTCGACTCGTCCTCGTTGGCGGCGTCGCTCAGCGCCTTGGCGACGCCGAAGTCCATCACCGTGGCGTGGCCGTCGGAGAGGAGGATGTTGCCGGGTTTGATGTCGCGGTGCACGACGTTGTGGCGGTGCGCGTAGGCGAGCGCGTCGGCCACGTCGCGCAGGATGTGGCAGGCCTCGCTCACGGAGAGCGCCTCGCCCCGCTCGAGCCGCTCGCGCAGCGTCTCGCCCCGCACGTACGGCATCACGTAGTACAGGAAGCCGTCGGCGCTGCCCGAGTCGAAGAGCCCCAGGATGTGCGGATGCGTGAGGCGGGCCGAGAACTCGACTTCGCGCAGGAAGCGCTCGCCGGCCAGGGTCGCGGTGAGCTGCGGCTTGAGCACCTTGATCGCGACTTCGCGATGGTGCTTCAGGTCCTCGGCGAGGTAGACGGTGGCCATGGCCCCGGCGCCGATCTCGCGATCGAGGCGGTAGTGGGCGCCGAGGGCGGCGGAGAGGCGCTCCGAGTTATCGGCCACGGTCTATAGTGCGGTCGGAGCGCCGGGCGCGCCAGCTACAGTTCGGCCCTGCGTGGGCGAACGCCCGCTCATCGGCCGTCGAGGGGGTGATGCCATCGCAGCCCGGGGAAGCGGGCAAAATCGCCGTCGGTCGTGACGAACTCGCACCCCGACTCGATGGCCAGGGCGGCCAGCCATGCGTCGGCCACGAGATTGCCGCGGGCGCGGGCCGTCCGGCAGAGCCGGACGAAGATATCCCAGTGTCGGTCGCCGGGGACCACGGGCACCGCGTTGGGTCGACCGCGGAACGCCTCGGCGAAGGCCAGCGCCCTGGCCATCGGCGTGGCGGGCCGGAAGACGCGGGGATGCGTCGTAACGCGCAGGAAACCGCTCAGGACCTGATCGGAGACGGCATAGGCCTCGTCGCCCAGAACCGTCGCGTTCACCCACGCGCGATACTCCGCGTGCCGCGGCGCATCTTCCCGGAACGCATAGACGAGGACGTTGACGTCAACGAGCTGCATCGCCCCGGTCCATCAGGTCGAACAGCGCCGACGTGTCGTCGAGATCCACCTCCGCCCGCAGTCCCCGCCCCCGATACGTGGGGAGCGGCGCGGCCCGCCGTCCGGCCTTACGGCCGCGGCGCGTCGCCGCTTCGAGCGCCTCGAGCCCCCGGCGCAGCACGTCGGACTTGGTGGTGTCGAGCGCGGCGGCCAGGCGGTCGAGCCGTTCCCGATCGGCGTCCGTGAGATAGACCTGGGCGGGCTCGCCCACCCGTTTCGGCTTCCGGCCCGAATCGCCCCGTGGTGTCATGACTTCATGATGTCACGACCGGTCCCCCGCGTCAAGCGAAGCGACTGGCGGAGGAGGCTGCTCAACGCTTCACGACGTTGTACATCCAGGCGTCGGCGTTGTAGTTGCGCTCGACGGCCGTGGCGCGTTTGAGGTCGCCCGATACGCTCGCCTGAAAGAGCGGCACGTCGGGGCTGCCGAGCATTCGCATGGCACCGGGCCCCGTGAGCTCGTACAGGTTCATGCGATCCTCGGTGTGGCTCACCCAGAGGAACACGTTGCCGCCGTCGAGCATCGAGATGCCGCCATTCTCGGCGAACGCCGCACCCCATCTGGTGACCGTTCCCGAGGCGAGGTTCACGGCGGCCACGCCCAGCGTGTCGCCCGTGGCACGGTTGAAGCCCGCCACGAAGACGCGGCCGCGACCCGGATCGGCGATCACCTGGAACAACTGGCCGAACCACTCGGGCAGGGCGACCGTGCGCTGCGTGTTGCCGGTCTGGAGCACCAGCTTCGCGCGCGTGACGGGGATCCAGGCCCAGCCGCCGGGGATCGGCGCGGCGTCGGCGATGGAGGAATCGGGGAGATCCATCGGGTCGCGCTCGGCGCCGGTGCGGACGTCGACGACGGCCAGATGGGTGTTGCCGTTGCTCGCCGACTCGACGGCCGCGACCGAGGTGGAGTCCACCCAGGTCGCGCGGCGGATGGAGCCCGTCGCGGCGAGCGGCGACTCGGTGCCGTTCTCGTACGGGCGCACGCTGTAGCGCGCCTCGGTGTGGTCGCCGGTGGTGGGGACGACGCGCCGCACGAGCAGGCGGGCGCCGTCGGGGGACACCCAGGCGACCACGCTGTTGGAGGCGTGCGCGATGCGGTGGTCCTCGGTGAGGCGGCCGGCGAGGAGCGCCGGGACGTCGGCGGTCCAGAGGCCGTAGTCGAGGGTGCCCTGGTCCATGACCATCCTGGAGCCGTCGGCGGTGACCGAGACGTTGGTGAAGATCCCGGTGACCATCGTGTCCTGTTTGGCCGAGAGGTGGCCGGTCTTGGGATCGATGGCGATGCGGACCAGCGATTCGCCCACGGCGTCGCCGGCGCGGTCGAGCCACACCGCGTCCACGCTGCCGATGCCGCCGCAGGTGCATTGGTTGACGACGTGGTCGGCGACCTTGCCGTCGCGGCCGATCACCTGCCAGAGGCCGTGGGGCGCCTGGATGATAAGGGTGAGGATCCACCGCGTGCCGGGGATGTTCGAGAGTCCGGCCAGGGCCTGCCCCTTGCCGCGCACGGGGATGCTGTCGCGCACCACGCCGTCGAGCCCGGCGACGCCCACCCAGTACAGGGAGTCCTGCACGTTGGACGAGCCGATGAGCAGCGAGTCGCCGTCGGCGTAGAACGAGGCGGCGCCCGCGGTGAGGAACCTGGGCGGGCCACCGAGGGCGGAGAGCATGTAGGCGGCGATGCGGCCGTCGATGGTGCCGTAGAAGATCAGATTGCGGCGGTCCGGGCTCCAGAGCAGCCCGTCGACGGCCGTGGCGCCGTCGAGGATGGAGCGGGTGGTGGTGCCGCCCACGTCCTGCTCGACGATGGAGTAGGTGCAGTCGGCGCCGCGGCAGTGGCGCGCGGCATACGCGAGCTGCTTGCCGTCGGGGGAGATGGCGGGGTAATAGATGCCGCCGGAGACGGTGAGCTGGGTCTTGCTGCTGAGCGAGGCCTGGGTGCCGATCGTGGCGGAGCGGCCGCGCATGGACAGGCCGACCACGGCGACGGCGGCGGCCAGCACGGCGACGACGCCGCCGGCGACGAGCATGGGGTTGGTCTTGCGGCGCGCGGGAGC
>JBJKPA010000157.1:0-5411 GCA_046706905.1 Gemmatimonadaceae bacterium | reverse complement strand
GGCGAGGCTTCGGCGGCGAAGGCGGCGGGTGGCGTGGCGGCTTCGCGCGCCCGGCCGCAGGCGGCGGCGAGCGCCGCGACGGCCACGGCGAGCGGTACGGTGAAACGGATGCCCTTCATCATTCGGTCCAACCGCCGTGCAGCTTGGACACGTCGTTCAGGAACTGGTCCAGGCCGCGGTCGGTGAGCGGGTGTACGAGGAGCGCGCGAAGCACGTCGGGCGAGACGGCGATGCCGTCGGCGCCGGCGAGTGCCGCGTCGGAGAACTGCTGCGCCGTGTGGGGCCGCACGGCCAGGATGTCGCATTCGGTGCGCGACGCGTCGAAGACGCGGCGCAACTCGCGCACCACGTCGCCGCCGCTGTGGCCCACCGCGTCGAGCTGGTCGAGCGGGGTGATCACGCTGGACGCGCCGGCCTTGGCGGCGAGTAGCGCCTGGGCGGCGTTGAACACCAGCATCGCGGCGAGGCGCACACCGTCGGTGGAGAGGCGGTGCATGGCGCCGAACGCGTCCTCGACCAGCGGCACCTGCACGATGACCTGATCGGAGAGCCGGGCCATCGCGCGCGCGTCGCGGTAGATGTCCTCGCCGCTCACCCCGTGGACCGCGACGTACACCGGCGCCGTGGTGAGGGCGCAGATCGCCTGGATGCGGTCGCGGTCGTGGTCGGCGCCCGCCTCGCGCAGCAGGGCGGGCGTGGTGAGCACGCCGTCCAGGAGGCCGCTCGCGTCGGCCCACCGGATCTCGTCCAGGTCGGCGGTGGCGAGGAGGAGTCTCATGCCAGGTAGTACTCCGCGGGATATCGCACGGCTTCAAGAAACAGCGCGTGCGCCGGGGCGGGGGGCGACACCTCGCGGTTGTCGCCGGCGGTGAGGAGGGTGCCGAGGTCGTCGAGCGGGCGGCGGCCCGTGGCAATGTCCAGCATCGTTCCGACGAGGAATCTCACCATGTGATGAAGAAAGCGATTGGCCTCGATCTCGAACACCACACCGCCGGGGCGATCGTCCCACCGGGCCGTGCACACGGTGCACCGGTGGTCGTCGTCGGGCGGCGCGGTGCCGAGCACCGCGAACGCACGAAAGCAGTGATCACCCACGAGCAGCCGGCCGGCCGCGTCGAGGGCGCCCCGATCGAGGGGGCGCCGGAGCGCGAATTCGTACCGACGGCGGAAGGGCGAGTCCGCTTCCTCATCCGTCCCGACGTAATATCTGTAGCGACGCGCCACCGCGCTGTACCGGGCGTGGAAGTCGGCGCGCATCCCGTGCGCAGCGGCAACCCACACGTCCGGTGGAAGCACCGCGTTGAGCGCCCGCCTCAGCTCGGCCGGGGTCCATCGCTCCGGCACCCGCACCCCGGCCGCCTGGCCGCGGGCGTGTACGCCGGCGTCGGTCCGCCCCGATCCCAGCACGCCCACCGGCGTGCCGCACAGGCGCTCGAGCGCTGCCTCCATCACCCCCTGAACGGTGCGCTGGTCGGGTTGTCGCTGCCAACCGCTGAATCCCGAGCCGTCATAGTGCAACACGAGCTGCACAGTGCGCTCCGTCATTGCGTGAAACCTACCCGGGCCGAAAGTGAAGTCAAGCAACGACGGCCGCGCCAACCGATTGACATTGCTCGACGTACGCCGCCACATTTCGCCCGACTCCCACCGTGGCCTCCGGCTTGCGGTGGAGAGGCCCATCATGCCGCCGCGGACTCTTGCCTCCCTCGCCCACGCCCTGAACACCGCGCCCGACCTGGACGCGGCTCTCGTTGCGCTCGCCGAGGGGCTGGCCGAGCTGGACCGCCTGGCCCACGTGGCGCTCCTGACCTACGACGCCCGGCGGGCCCTGATGCGCGAGCGGCGCCTCGCGCGCCCCGACGGCGTCGACGTCCGCGTCATCGATACCACCCTCGACCACCTCCCCACGCGCGAACGCGTCGGGGTCACCACCGGCGGGGCCTTCATCGACTTCGGCGATACCTCCGGCGAGTTCGCCCGGCTGCTCGGCATGCCGGAGATCCCCGAGGGCGGATACCTGGCGCTCAAGGGCCTGCTGTTCGAGGGCGGCCTGTCGGGGATCATCGTGCTGTTCGAGCCGCGCAAGATCTTCGGCACCCGCGCCACCGAGCGCATGCAGCCGGCGATGGCGCTGTTCGAGCTGGCGTACGCGCGTTTCCAGGAAGCCGAAGCGCGCCGCGAAGCGGTCCAGACGCTGGAGGACGTCACCCAGCGCGTGCACGGCGAGTACGCCCGCAAGCTCGGCTCCCTGGAGGAGCAGCTCCTCAAGGCGACGGGCGAGTTCTCGACCACCGGCGAGCGCAGCCGCACGGTGTCGCTGGAACGCGAGCTGGCCGAGGCGAAGGAAGGGGCCCGGCGCGCGGTGCGCCGCGCCGAGGCGGTGGAGGCCACGATCGGCTCCGCGGTCGAGCAGCTCGAGAAGGCCCACGTCGAGCTGCACCGCCGGAGCGAGCAGCTCCGCCAGAAGACGCGCACGCTCTACCTCATCGAGCGCGTGCTGTCGCTCGACGCCTCGACCAACGACCCGCGCGAGCTGGCCGACGGGCTCCTCGCCCTGGTCGGCGACGACATGAACGCCGAGCGCTGCTCGCTGCTGCTGCGCGCCCCCGGCGAGGAGGCGCTGTACCTGGCCGCCGCGCGCGGCATCGCGCCCAACGTGAGCGAGGGAAAGCGCGTCGGGTTCGGCACCGGCATCTCGGGGCACGTCGCGACCACGCGCGAGCCCCTGCTCGTGCAGGACACCGGCGAGTTCCGGGAACACCCGCTGCTCCGCGACGCGTACTACACGAGCGGTTCGTTCATCAGCTTCCCGCTCGTGTACCACGAAACCCTGATCGGCGTCGTCAATCTCACCAATCGCCGGATGGCCGGCGTCTTCGTGGAAGAGGACGTCGAGCGCGTGCGCCTGCTGGGCCTCGTGATCGCGCTCGCGGCCAGCAACTCGCGGCTGCCGGAGCGATTGGTGGAGACGATGAGTGTCTAGCGGCCCGTCCACCGATCCGCTCCACGCCGTGCTGCGCCGCCTCGCCATGGCGGCGCCGATCGAGCCCGCCGAGCTGACCGCGGCGTTCGGCCGCATCATGACCGGCGAGGCGACTCCCGCCCAGGTGGCCGCCGTCCTCACCGGGCTCCGCGTGAAGGGCGAGACCGGCCCCGAGGTCGCCGCCGTGGTCCGCGCGCTGCAATCGGTGATGGTCCCGCTCGCCGCCGAAAATCCGGGGGCCCTGGTGGACACCTGCGGCACGGGCGGCGGCACCGTGCAGACCTTCAACATCTCCACCGCCGCCGCCCTCCTCGCCGCCGGCGCCGGCGTGCGCATCGCCAAGCACGCGAACCGGTCGTTCACCACGCAGTGCGGCAGCGCCGACGTGCTCGAGGCGCTGGGCGTGAAGATCGACGTGCCGGTCCCCGTGATGGAGCGCGCGCTGCGCGAGGCGGGGATCGTCTTCATGTTCGCGCCGCTGATGCACCCGGCGATGCGGTTCGTGGGCCCGGTGCGGCGCGAGCTGGCGATCCCGACGGTGATGAACATCGTGGGCCCGCTGGCCAACCCGGCCGGCGCCGGCCGTCAGGTGATCGGGGTGGGGGATGCCGACCGGGCGCCGCTCCTGGCCGGCGCGCTCGCCGAGTTGGGCACCGTGCACGCGCTCGTGGTCCACGGCGAGGGGATGGACGAGATCTCCCCGCTCGGCCCCACGCTGGTGCTCGAGGTGCGCGACGGCGACGTCCGCGAGTGGACGATCGATCCGGGGAATTTCGGGTTCGCGCCGGCGTCGGCCGCCGACCTGGCGGGAGGTCCGCCGCCCGCCAACGCGCGGGCGATCCTCGACGTGCTCGAGGGCCACGGGAAGCCGGGGGCGACCGCGGCGGTGCTCCTGAACGCGGCGGCCGCGCTCTACGTGGGAGGCGCGGCCGCGACGTACGACGAAGGAATCGGGAAAGCGGATGCCGCGCTCAAGGCGGGCAAGGGGCTGGAGGCACTGGACCGGCTGCGCCGGGCGTTCGCGCCGGATGCCGCGGGGACCTAGTAGCGGCGCATCACCCCGACCACGACGCCCTGGATCCGGATGTCGTTCTCGTTGACGTAGATCGGCGCCATGGTGTCGTTCGCCGGCTGCAGCCGCACGCGGCCGTCGCGCTCGCGGTAGAACTTCTTGACCGTGGCCGCGGTGCCGTCGATGAGCGCGATGACCGTCTCGCCGTTGTCCACGCGCGGGCGGTCGTTGACCACCACGAAATCACCGTCGCGGATCTGCTCGTCGATCATCGAGTTGCCGCGGACGCGCAGGACGTAATGGTTGCCGGAGCGGGTGACGAGCGTGTCGGGAACGGCGATGGACTCGCCCGACTCCATGGCTTCGATGGGGAGGCCCGCCGCGACGGCGCCGAGCAGCGGAAGTTCCACGGCGCGGGGCATGGCTTCGGAGGGGAGGATCTCGATCGCCCGGCTCTCGTTGTACGAGCGCTTGATGTACCCCTTCCGCTCCAGGTTGGTCAGGTGCTCGTGCACCGTGGCCAACGAGCTGAAATGGAAGTTCTCGGCGATCTCCTCGAAACTGGGCGCGTACCCGTGTTGTTCGGTGTGCGTGCTCAGGTAGTTTAGTATCTCGCGCTGGCGTTTCGTGAGCGGCATGCGGCGAACTCCGTTGGACCCGAGTGCGGGAGGCCGGTCGGCACCTCCCGAATACCCACCGAAAACAGCTTAACCGAACAAGGACCGAAGTGCAAGGACATTCGTCATGGGCCCCGCCTGGCGGCACCCTTGGAGAGATCGTCCAACAGACGACGGAACGGGTGCGCGCGTTGCACCTTCGCCGCGCGGAGCTGGAGGCCGCCCTCTCCCGGGCCCCCGTTCCGGCCCCCTTCGCGGGCGCCCTCCGGGGCCCGTCCGTCCGCCTGATTGCCGAGGTCAAGCGCCGCTCCCCGAGCAAGGGAACGATCAACGCCGCCCTGGATGCGCCGGCCCAGGCCGCCGCCTACGCCGCGGGCGGCGCCGCGGCCATCTCGGTGCTCACCGAGGCCGCCCACTTCGGCGGGTCGAACCAGGATCTGGTCGCCGTGCGGGAGCGCGTGCCGGTGCCCGTGCTCAGGAAGGACTTCCACATCGACGAGGTCCAGCTCCTCGAGGCCCGGGGGCTGGGCGCCTCGGCGGCGCTCCTCATCGCCCGCGCCCTCGCGCCGGAGGTCCTCCCGCGCCTGGCCGCCTACGCCCGCGAGATCGGGCTCGAGACGCTGGTCGAGGTGCGCTCGGAAGAGGAGCTGGCCCGCGCGCTGGACGCCGGCGCGGCGGTCGTGGGGGTCAACTGCCGCAACCTCGAAACGCTGAACGTGGATCCGGCGGTGGCCGAGCGGCTGGTGACGCGGATCCCCGCGCGCATCGTCGCCGTGTGGGAGAGTGGGGTGTCGGGGCC
>JBJKPA010000156.1:0-6183 GCA_046706905.1 Gemmatimonadaceae bacterium | reverse complement strand
CGCGACAGCGGCCGCGTGTTGGCCACGTTCTTCTTCTCCGCCCAGCCGCGGCGCGCCTGGTCCACGCCCCAGCGCATGAAGCGCAGCTCGCTGGGCGAGTGCGCGTCGGTGTCCACGATGATCGTGGCGCCCATGCCGATGGCCGAGCGCACGGACGTGTCGTCGAGGTCGAGCCGCTCCGGCTGGGCATCCACCTCGAGCATCACCCCGTGGTCCACCGCGGCGCGTACGACCTCGTCGAAGTCGAACTGCGCGCCGCGGCGGCCGTTGATGAGCCGGCCCGTGGGGTGCGCGAAGACGTCCACGCTGGGATGCGTGAGCGCCTTGAGCACGCGCGCCGTCTGCTTCTCGGGGGGCAGGTCGAGTTTGGCGTGCAGCGCGACGAGCACGATGTCGAGCGCGGCGAGCGTGTCGTCCTTCAGGTCGAGCCTGCCGTCGGGATGCACGTCCACCTCGGCGCCGGCGAGCACCGTGAGCTTGCGCAGCTTCGCGTTGAGCTGGTCGATCTTCTTTCGCTGACGGCGGAAGCCGGCGTCGTCGAGGCCCTGGACCATGCGCAGCATCGGTCCGTGGTCCGTGATCGCGATGTACTCGTACCCCATCGCCTCGGCGGTTTCGGCCATCTCCTCGAGGGAGACGCGGCCGTCGCTGTCCGTGGAGTGCATCTGGAGGTCGCCGCGGATGTCGTCGAGCGCGACGAGCACGGGGAGCTTCTTCGCGCGCGCCGCCTCGATCTCGCCGCGGTCCTCGCGCAGCTCGGGCGGGATCCAGGGCAGGCCGACGGACCGGAAGACGTCCTTCTCCTGCGCGCCGGCGATCTGCCGCTTGCCACGGAACACGCCGTACTCGTTGATCTTGAGGCCGCGTTTCTGTCCGATGCGGCGCACGGCGATGTTGTGCGCCTTGGAGCCGGTGAAGTAGTAGAGCCCGGCGCCGTACGACGTGGCGTCGAGCACGCGGAGGTCGATCTGCAGGCCGGAGCGGAGCACCACCGACGCCTTGGTGGAGCCGTGGGCGAGCACCTCGCGCACTTCGGGGAAGGCGACGAAGTGGTCGGACACGGCCTGGCCGTCGGCGCACTCGACGAGGATGTCGAGATCGCCCACCGTCTCGCGGCCGCGGCGAAAGCTGCCGGCGATGTCGGCGCGTTTCACGCCCTCGAACCCGCGCAGGTATTCCAGCATCGACTCGCCGTACTGCGCGGCGACGGCGCGCACCACGCGGTGCTCGCCGGCCGAGCGGGCGGCCAGCTCGGTGAGGATCTTCTTCTCGGTGGGGGCGCCGAATCCCGGCACGGCGCGGATCTTTCCGGCCTTCGCGGCGCGCTCCAGTCCGGCCACCGATCGGATGCCGAGCTTCCCGGCCAGCAGCCGGGCGCGGCTGGGGCCGATGCCGGGCACCCGCATCAGCTCGACGGCGCCCCGGGGCGCCTTGCGCCGCGCCTCCTTCAGCGCGTCGAGCGATCCGGTGCGGACGATCTCCTCGATCTTGGCGGCGAGGTCCATCCCGATGCCGGGCAGCTCCCGCAGCCGCTTGCCGTCGTGCTCGACGAGCGACGCGACGGGCTCGGTGTGCTCCTCCACCACGCGGGCCGCGTTGCGATAGGCCCGGATACGGAACGCGTTCGCCCCCTCGATTTCGAGCAGCTCCGCCATCTCGCGGAACAGCCGGGCGATTTCCGCGTTCTCCACGGGGCTACCGTCGCGCGAGCAGCTTCCGGCGCTGGGTGCTGAGCTCCTCGAGGCGTCCGCACATCAGGTCGCAGATGCGGAACACGTCGGCGTCGGCCAGCGTGTAGATCACGAACAGCCCGTCGCGGTGGCGGTCCACGAACCCGCCGTCGTACAGGCTCTTGAGGTGCTTGGACAGGTTGGCCTGTCCCAGTCCCGTGGCACGTGCCAAATCGCTCACCGAGCGGTCGCCGGCGCGTAATGCCTGGAGGATCTGCAGCCGGGCCGGCTCCGCCAACACCTTGAAGCGGTCGGCGATCAGCCCGAGCAGTTCCGGGGTCATCTTGGCGTGGCTCATGTGCGGGCAGTGAATGGAAGGTGAATTACCCATCGGGGAATATGGTTGATCATGCACCGAGAAGCGGTCCAGGATCAACCCCACCGTCACCGGGACCGGCAGCCGACGAGCCCGAACCGCCCCAGGACGCGCTCCAGGGGGCAGAATTTCGTGAACGACGATTGCAGCAGGTTGAGCCCCACGAAGGCCGTGAAGGCGAGCCACCAGCGCGAGTCCACGACGGCCAGCGCCACGGACAGGAGCACGAAGGTGCCGGCGAACCGGCGGATGACGACGTCATCGCACATACGGAGATCTCCCGGGTTGGGACGGGCGGGTGCCCGTCAGATGAAGGCCTCGGTCGCCATGACCGAGGCGTGCAGATGTTCTCCAGGCTCGAGGCGGGCCTTGTAGTCGCGGAGCGCGGCCAGCAGGACCTCGGCCTGGTCGTCGGAAGTGATGGTCAGCCAGAGCGTGGCGTGGCCGGGCCAGGCCCGGGTGCCTTCGAGGCGGCCGGTGGCGCCGGAGCCGATGCCGTGGCCGATCTGCGTGTAGCCGCGCGCCCCGTGCTGCTCGAGCAGGTGGGGCACGCGGTGCTCGTCGGCTCCGGCGTGGATGACGAAGATGGTCTTCACTTGGGGGGCGCCTCCTGGCGCGAGCGAAGTTCCCAGTACAAGAGCGGGACGACGACCATGGTGAGCAGCGTCGCGACGACCGCGCCGCTCATGAGGGCCACGGCCAGGCCCTGGAAGATCGGATCGAGCACCATCACGATCCCGCCCACGACCACCGCCGCGGCGGTGAGCGCGATGGGGCGGAAGCGCACCGCGCCGGCCTCGATCACCGCCTCGCGCAGCGACCGGCCGCGGGTCTCGGCGAGCTGGATGAAGTCCACGAGGAGGATCGAGTTGCGCACGATGATGCCGGCCAGCGCGATCATGCCGATCATGGACGTGGCGGTGAAGAACGCGCCGGTGAGCGCGTGCCCGGGCAGGATGCCGATCAGCGTGAGCGGGATCGGGGCCATGATCACCAGCGGCACGGTGAACGACTGGAACCAGCCCACGACGAGCACGTAGATCAGGATCAGCACGACGGCGAAGGCGAGGCCGAGGTCGCGGAAGACCTCGATCGTGACCTGCCATTCGCCGTCCCACTTGATCGCCGTCTGGTCGAGGCTGTCGGGCTGCGTGGCGTTGTAGATGTGGATCGGCTGGCCCTCGACGCGCAGGGTGTCGATGGCGCGGTCCATGTCGAGGATGGCGTACACCGGCGCCTCGATCGCGCCGGCGACGTCGCCGGTCACGTAGATCACGGGACGCAGGTTCTTCCGCATGCGCTCGGACTGGAGCGTCCGGGGCACGACGGTCACGAAGCGGGCCAGCGGCTGCGGGCCGTGCCGCGTGGCCACGGGAATGGCGAGCAGGTCGTTGACCGACGAGCGACGGTCGCGCGGAAGCCGCGGCACGATCTCCACCGCCTCGCGGGCGGTGGGCTCGGAGGCGAGTCCGGCGGGCGCGCCCGAGAGGGCCAGGGCCAGCGTCTGCGTGATCTGCTCGACGCTCGCGCCCGCCTCGGCGGCGCGCACGCGGTCCACGCGGAACGCCTCCCGGGTCTGTGGGGCCTGGACCGTCCAGTCCACGTCCACCACGCCGGGCGTGGTCTCGAAGACGTGCTTCACGTCGCGCGCCGTCGCCAGCCGCACGCTGTCGTTCGCGCCGTACACCTCGGCGACGAGCGTGGACAGCACGGGCGGGCCGGGCGGGATCTCGGCGATCTTGGCCGAGGCGCCGTAGTGGGCGGCGATGGAATCGATGCCCGGGCGCACGGCGACGGCGATGGCGTGGCTCTGCCGCCCGCGGTCGCCCTTGGGCAAGAGGTTCACCTGCACGTCGGCCACGTTGTCGCCGCGGCGCATGAAGTAGTGGCGCACGAGCCCGTTGAAGTTGAACGGCGCGGCGGTGCCGGCGTAGGTCTCCGCGCTCTCGACCTCGGGCACGCGGCGCACGTAGGCGGCGACCTCCTGGGCGAGCGCGGCGCTCGTCTCGAGCGACGTGCCCTCGGGCAGGTCGAGCACCACCTGGAATTCACTCTTGTTGTCGAACGGGAGCATCTTGACCTTGACGGCGCCCACGAACAGCAGCGCCACCGAGGCGAGCAGCAGCACGATCGTGCCGCCGTAGAAGCCGTAGCGCAGCCGGCGGCGCTCGATGAGCGGCGTCATGAGCCGGCCGTACCAGTGCGCGGACTTCGTGGCCTCCTCGGGCTCGTGCAGCGCGTCGTGCGGCACGCTGGTCTTCGCCACGTGCCCCTTGAGCAGCCGGTACGACACGTACGGCGTGATGATGAACGCCACGCCGAGCGAGGCGAGCATCGCGAACGACGCGCCCACCGGGATGGGCCGCATGTACGGGCCCATCATCCCCGACACGAACGCCATCGGCAGGATGGCCGCGATGACGGTGAAGGTGGCGAGGATCGTGGGGTTGCCCACCTCGTCCACCGCCTCGACGGCGGCGACGTCGGGCGGGCGGTCGCCCAGCCGCAGGTGCCGGTAGATGTTCTCGACGACGACGATCGCGTCGTCCACCAGAATGCCGATCGAGAAGATCAGCGCGAACAGCGTGATGCGGTTGAGCGTGTAGCCCAGCGCGTAATACGCGAACAGCGTGAGGGCGAGCGTGACGGGCACGGCGACGAGCACGACCAGCGCCTCGCGCCAGCCCAGCACGAGTCCGATGAGCAGGGTCACCGAGATCGTGGCCAGGGCCAGGTGCAGCATCAGCTCGCGGGCCTTCTCGCCCGCCGTCTCGCCGTAGTCGCGCGTGACGTCCACCGAGACGCCGGCCGGGAGAATCCGGCCGCGGGTGGCGTCCACGCGCGCGATCACGGCCTTCGTGATCACCGTGGCGTTGGAGCCGTGCCGCTTGGAGACGGCGATCGTGACCGCGCTCTCGGCCGCGCTGTCGCGCGCCGCGTGGGTGACGTAGCTGGTGCGCTCGCCGAACCCCTCGGTCACGGTGGCGACGTCGCGGACGTACACGGGGTGCCCGCCGCGGCTCGACACGACCACGCTGCCCACGTCGGCCGGCGTGACGAGCGGCGCGCCGACGTCGACGAGGATCGCCGAGTCGGCCTCGGTGAACTCGCCGGCCTGGAGCCGCGCGTTGGCGGCGCCGAGGGCCATCGAGACCTCGCCGGGGGTGACGCCGCTGGCGGCCAGCCGCATCGGGTCGATGGTGACGCGCATCTGCTTCGGTTCGCCGCCCACGATGAAGGTCTGCGCCACGTCGGGAACGGTGCGGATCTCCTCCAGCAGGTGCAGCGCGATCTGGCGCAGCTCGTTGGACCCGTAGCCGCCGCCGTGCAGGGTGAGCGTGAGCACCGGCACATCGTCGATCGTGTGCGGCTTGACCAGCGGGGGCGAGGCGCCCGGCGGCGCCTGGTCGGCGTCGGCGAACAGCTTGGCGTGTACCCGGGTGACGCTGGTTTCCTGGTCCTCGCCCACCTTGAACCGCACGGTGACGAGCGACATCCCCTCGGTGGACGTGCTGTACACGTACTCCACGCCCGGGATCTCCCACATGCGCCGTTCGATGGGACGCGTGAGCAGGTTCTCGACCTCGCGCGGCGTGGCGCCGGGCATGGCCGTGATGACGTCGATCATCGGCACCGAGATCTGCGGCTCCTCCTCGCGCGGCGTGGCGAGGATGCCGATGGCCCCGACGATCAGCGACGCCACCGTGATCAGCGGCGTCAGCTTGGAATTCAGGAAGGCCCGCGCGATGCGGCCGGCGATACCCATGCTCAGCGGCCTCCGACCACGGTCGCGGCCACCGGCGGCACGACGATCGTCGCGCCGGCGCGGAGTCCGCTCGTCACCTCGACGAGCGCACCGTACGCGTCACCGAGCCGGATCCACCGCAGCGCGTCGCCGGTCGCCTCACGCACGACGACGCCGGTGAGGTCGCCCTCGCGGCGGATCGCCACCGCGGGCACGAGCAGCGCCGAGCGCCGCCCCTGCGGAATGGCGATGGACGCGGCGCCGCCGGCGGCGAGCCGGCGGCCGGGGTTCCGCACGACGGCGTTCACCGTGTAGACGTTGCCGGCGGCGGGCACGACGCCCTCCACGACGGCGCTCACGGTGGTGTCCTCGATCGTCGCCGCGACGTGCAT
>JBJKPA010000155.1:0-4655 GCA_046706905.1 Gemmatimonadaceae bacterium | reverse complement strand
CCCGCGGCGCGTACGTCGTGCGCCCGGGCTCGCTCTTCCCCGCCCTCCACCGGCTGGAAGATCGCGGATGGCTGCAGGGGTCCTGGGGCGAGTCGGAGAACAGGCGCCGCGCCAAATACTACCGGCTGACGGCGGCTGGCCGCCGGCAGCTCACCGCCGAAGCCGGCGAGTGGAAGCGCATTGCCGGCGCCATGCACGCCGCGCTCGAATCACCTTAGCATGCTCGTCGTCGCGCGCCTGCGCAGCCTCTGGCGGCATCTCGTCCGCCGCCGTGGCGCCGAGGCGGAGCTGGACGAAGAATTGCACGGCTACACCGACCTGCTTACCGCCGAGCACGAGCGGCGCGGCCTGAGCCCGGCTGCGGCTCGGCGGGCCGCGCTCGTGGAGATCGGCGGCATCGAACAGGTCAAGGAGGCATCACGCGACGCATGGGCGGGTGCCGCCTTCTCCAGTGCCATGCGCGAGTTCCGGTACGCGCTGCGATCGCTCGCGCATTCCCCGGCGTACGTCGTCATCGCCGTCCTCACCCTGGGCATCGGCATCGGCGGCGCCACGGCGGTGTTCACGGTCGTCAACGGCACGCTGCTGCGGCCGCTGCCCGTCGTCACGGCCCCCGACCGCCTGGTGGACGTCGAGATTCGCCTGCCGTCCGGTACGCTCAACGAGATGAGCTGGCCCGACTTCGTCGACCTGCGCGACCATACGCATACGCTCACCGGCCTCGCCGTCCACAATGGCACGGCGGTTGACGTGACGGGCGCCGGCCTCTCCACCCGCGCGATGGTCGACTACGTCAGCGGCGACTTCTTTCGCGTGCTGGGCGTGCACCCGGCGCTGGGCCGCCTGCTGGGCAGGGCAGACGTCGTGCCGCACGCGCTCACCCCGGTGGTCGTCGTGAGCTACGCGTTCTGGCAGGGGCAGCTCGGCGGCATGCACGACGTGGTGGGCCGCAGGCTCGACCTCAACGGCACGCCGCTGACCATCGTCGGCGTCGCGCCGAAGGGATTCATTGGCGCCATGAACCTGTATCCCATGGACCTGTGGATTCCGGTCACGATGCTCCAGCCGATCCTGCACATGAGCGACCCGCTGGCTCGCCGCGGCGACGGCTGGTTCCGCGCCATTGGGCGGCTCGCTCCCGGACGCACGGTGGCGCAGGCCCAGCAGGAGCTGGCAACCGTCATGGCCGGGCTCGCCGCCACGTATCCGGAGGACGTCGGGCGGAGCGTGCGAGTGGCCGGCGGCGCCGGTCTCGCCAGCTACGACCGTGCCGACCTCGTGCGACTGCCCGTGTTGCTCGGCGTGGCGGTCGCGGTGCTGCTGCTCATTGCCTGCGCCAACGTTTCCACGCTCACGCTGGTCCGCGCGTCGGCCCGACGCCGCGAGCTGGCTACCCGGCTGGCGCTCGGCGCGTCGCGACGCTCGCTGGCCGGCCGCCTCATGCTCGAAGGAACGCTCATCGCCACCGGTGCCGCACTGCTCGGCATCGGGTTGGCACGCGTGCTCGTGTCCTCCACCGCGCTGGTGCATAGCATCGTAGCGATGCCGGACCCCGACCTCGCCCTGGACCCGCGCGTACTGTTCGTGTCGGTGGCCGCCGCGGGTCTCACGGCGGTGCTCGTGTCGCTCGTGCCGATAGTCCAGATCGCCCATGTGCCGGTCGACGCCGTGCTGAAGGACGGCGCCGCGGGTGCCGTCCGCCGCCGCTCGCGCACGCAGCGCGTGCTGGTGGCCGGACAGCTCGCGGCGTCGCTCATGCTCCTCGGCGCCTCCGCGGTCGTCTTCGACGCGGTCTCGCGCATGCTCGCCGCGGATCCCGGCTTCGATCCGCGCGGGGTGAGCGCCCTGTTCCTGACGCCCCAGAACAGCGGACTCGACAGCACGCGGCAGCGCGCCTTCTACGCCGCCGTCCTGGCCCGTGCCGAAGCGCGGCCCGACATCGCCGCAGCCGCGCTCACCACCACCGTCCCGCCGCAGGAGTGGTCGCTGCGGTCGGCCGTGTTCCGCGCCGAGGACGTGCCGAGCCGGCAGGAGTATGCAGGGCACGACCTGGAATTTCCGGTTCGCGCATACATCGACGAGATCTCGCCGGCGCTGTTCGCGGTGCTGCGCATTCCCCTCCTGCGAGGCCGCACGTTCTCCGAGGCGGACGATGCCGATGCGCCGCGGGTCGTGATCGTGAGCCGGCGACTCGCCGACGCGCTGTGGCCAGGACAGAACCCACTGGGGAAGCTGCTAGCGTGGCCCGACGACGATGGCCGGTCGCACCAGACGCTGCGCGTCGTGGGGGTAGCGGCCGACACGCGTCATGCCTCCCTGGCCGACGCCGAGCCCCCGTACGTGATGTACGTGCCGTACGCGCAGGAGCCGGTGGGCAACATGTCGCTGCTCGTGCGTACGCGTACGGGCGCGGCACCGTCTCGCGCCGAGCTGCGGCAGATCGTCGGCGCGGCTGTGCCGGGTGTCACGACTCGCACGGCGCGGCCCGTGAAGGATGTGATCGACGATTCGCTGGCCCCCCAACGTCGCGCCGCCGCATGGATCGGTGCGTTCGGCATCATCGCGCTGCTGCTCGCGGCGGTCGGGCTGTACGGGGTCATCTCACAGGGCGTGCTGCAGCGCACCCGCGAGCTGGCGGTGCGGGCCGCGCTCGGGGCGTCCCCGCAGCGCGCGGCTGCACTCGTGGTTGGCGAGGGGCTGCGGCTCGCCACGGTGGGAGTTATAGCAGGGACCGCCGGCTGCGTGGTCGGCATACGTGTCCTCGGCGCGGAACTCGACGGCATTCGCGGGCTGGACCTCCGTGCGATCGCGGTCGCGGCCGTCATTCTCGTCGCCACCGCGTTGGGCGCCAGTATGATCCCCGCGCGGCGTGCGAGCCGCCTGGATTCGATGCGCGCGTTGCGCGCCGACTAACGGATCGAGGCTGACCGGACGCTCCTGGGTCCTTGAAAAGCGGTCCAGCCAGCGGCACTTCCCGTAGGAGACCTGATCGCCGCGTCTTCCTCTTCGTCGCGCCAGTCGCCGTGGTCCAACTTTCCGGGAGGGGAGCCGTGGGTCAATCCGTGGGTTCAGCATCCGATCCCATAGCACTGGCGGAGCCCTCATCGGGGTGCATCGGTCCATCGACATCCCACCTAATCCGCGATATTTTCAAGCCTTAGCGTTTTCCGACCCGGTAGCTCAGCTGGTAGAGCAACGGACTTTTAATCCGTAGGTCGCGGGTTCGAGACCCGCCCGGGTCATTAGAGCCACACCGTTGTCGGAGCAGGCCGGGGGAAATCTCAAACGGCCCTTCGCGAGCCCGGCTGACGCGACCCCCGAACGCTGATCGACTCAGCCTGCCCTGGCCGCTCGCGAAAACGGGCCCGGCTACCCCGCCATGGGTAACCGGGCCCGCTCCGTCTGAGCCCCCTACTCCGGCCCGTGGCTAGTCACGTTGCGACGCCAACGCCGGCCGCCGTGCGTGCCACGCCTCACGCGCCGGCCGCCGGCGCCGGTGCGGGCGTGAGCCCGGTGTCCGTACCGGGTGCCGCCGGCGACACCGCCGAGCCGCCGGTGAGCAGGTACACACGCTTGGCACGGTTCCAGTTCTCGAGCAGCGTGGCGTCGCCCTTGATCGCGATCTTCACCATCGCGTCCAGAACGTGCACCACCCTGCGCCCCGCCGTGAGCAGCAGCCGGATGCCGCCCGTGGCATACGAGCCGACGGTGACCGTCTGCCGCCGCTCGTCCACCGAGGCGAGCATCGCGTCGGCGGCGGCGGTGAGCCGGGCCACGAAATCGTCGGGCAGCCCCGCCGCCTTGAACACCTCGGCGTGACGCTCGGCGGCCCCCGCCATGCCCTGAGCCACGGTGTGGAGCCGCACGGCGCTGGGATCGCCCCTCGGCATGCGCAGCGGGAGCAGCTCCGGAGACGCCGGAAGCTCGGCCACCGCGATCCGGGCGATCGGCGTCATGTGCTCCGCGATCAGCGCGCGGCGCAGCAGATAGTGCTTCTGCGTGGCTTCCTTGCCCGCGGTCTCGGCGTTGCCCTGCGTCTGGACGTGCGCCTCCAGCTTGCTCACGATGTCGTCCAGCCGTTTGGCCGTTCCGCTCGTGACGACGGCCCCCAGGGCCGCGGCGTTGGTGCTGAGGAACCCCTGCACGTTCTTCAGCGAGTGAAAGACCTTCCCCTGCGATGTGCGCATCATGCCTCCCTATGGATGTGTGGTTGGCGCACGCGAGGTTCGCGTACCGGGCGGTGCGCCGGGCGCCCGGTGGAGTTCCGCGTCCGGAGCGCGGAACGCGATGAGATCGGTTCGGAATGCGTCGAGGACGGCCCGTGGTCGATCGAGGGCGGTTCGGGCTCGACATCGCGGCGGAGGACGCCCATTGCGCGGCGGCCGGCGGGGTTTCCTCGAGACCGGCAGTCGCTTCACGGCGGGAGGGAGCGCCCGCTCGAACGTCCGGTTCGAGCGGCGGGCGCGAGGGTCGAAGCGTTGCCCGTGCGGGTTCGAGCGCGGCGAGAAAGGGTCCCGGCGATCGCGCGTCGGGAACGAAGGCAGATTCGCCGGCTGGAGGCGAACGGCCCGCGGGCCGATGCGGTTGGACGAGGACTTCCGGTCGCCGAGAGTTCGGTTGCGGGGGCGCGCGCTTCGGCCGCACCGCGCCCGCGG
>JBJKPA010000154.1:0-6377 GCA_046706905.1 Gemmatimonadaceae bacterium | reverse complement strand
CTGGGCGAGCTGAAGGCCGCCCCGGCGGAGCACGCGCTCGTCGCCATTCTGCACCACGACGACGACCGCGTGCGCCGCTCGGCGACGAACGCCCTCATGCAGCTCGGCACCGAGAGCGCCCGCCAGGCGGTGCGGGCCGCGGTGCGGGACGCCGCGCCCCAGGTGCGGATGCAGGCGGCGTTCGCGATCGCCGCGCACCGCGATCCGCAGACGGCGACGACGCTGATCACGGCGATCGACGCCGAGGAGGACGGCGACGTGCAGCTCGCGATGCTGCTCGCCCTGGGGCGCGTGGGCACTCCGGACGCGGTGCACCGGCTGATCCGCGCCGCCGAGCCGGAGCGCGGACTGTTCAAGAAGAAGTCCACCGCGTTCCGCGTGGCCGCGGTTCAGGCGCTGGCCGAGGCGAAGTCGGCGGCGGCGCAGGCCGCGCTCCACGCCCTCGCCACGGACAAGGAGAAGGAAGTCCGCGACACGGTGGCGCGCCTGACCCAGCGGGGGCGGCGCGGCTGACGGCGCCGCCCCCCTTCGCTACCGGGCGGTGAAGTCCGTGCGGTCGTCCACCCCGCGGCACGCCTCGGCGATCAGCGCCGCGGTGTGATCCACGTCCTGCAGGCTCACCATCTCGTTGGGCGAGTGCATGTAGCGGTTGGGGATCGAGACGAGCCCCGTGGCCACGCCCTCGCGCGCGAGGTGGATCGCGTCGGCGTTGGTGGACGTCGCGCGCCCCTCGGCGTGCACCGTGAACGGGATCCTGGCCGCGCGGGCGGCGTCGCGCAGGAGCTCGAACACCACGGGCGAGATGAGCGCCCCGCGCACGAGCACGGGCCCGCTGTCCAGCTTGTGGTCCCCGATCTCCTTCTTCTCGAGCCCGGGGTGGTCGGTCGCGAACGTGACGTCCACGGCGATCGCCATCTGCGGACGGACGGCGTTGGCCGAGACGAGCGCGCCGCCGCCGTGCCAGGCGATCTCCTCCTGGGTCGAGGCGGCCGCCACGACGCGGGCCTTGCCGCCGCGCTCCTTGTACCGGCGCAGCGCCTCGAGCACGACGAACGCGCCGATGCGGTCGTCGATCGAGCGCGAGACGATGCGGTCGTTGGGGAAGTCCACCGAGCGCGAATCGATCACCGCGGCGTCGCCCACGGCGACGCGGGCTTCGGCTTCGGCCCGGCCGTTGGCGCCGATGTCCACCCAGAAGTCGGTGATCCTGGCGGCCTTCTCGCGGTCGGCCGCCTTCATGAGATGGATCGGCTTCTTGCCGAGGACGCCGACCACGCTGCCGTCGCCGGAGAGGAAGCGGATGCGCTGGCCGACGAGCACTTCGGGGTCCCAGCCGCCGATCGGCGCGATGTAGAGGTAGCCGTCGTCGTCGATGTACTGGACGATGAGGCCGATCTCGTCGATGTGGCCGTCGAGCATGATCGTGGGCGAACCGCCGGGGTTCACCTCGGCCAGGCTGTTGCCGGCCACGTCACCGCGCACGTTGTCGGCGAACGTCTGCGCCTCGGCGCGCCAGACGTTGGCCGCGGCCGCCTCGTATCCCGATGGGCCGGGCGTGTCGAGCAGCCGCTTGAGGAACGTCAGGGAAGGGGAGCTGAGCATGACACGTGGGTATGATGAGAACTGTAATACCGCGTCCGATGCTGCATATCGTAGCCCGATCCACGGCGCGGCGGAAGAACCCGCGCCCGCCGCGTCCAGCTATCGCTCCCGCCGGATCGGAAAGGCGACGAAGCTGAGCAGCAGGATGGCCAATCCGGCCACGTACCAGTGGCCGTCGCCGGTGAGCGCGTAGTAGACGATCCCGAACCAGGCGAGCATCTGCCCGAGCAGCCACGCGAACAGGCTCTCGGGAATGCCCATCGCGGCGCGGCGCCGCCGCGCGAAGCGGCTGTTCCAGAAGCGGTGGTCCACGAGCTGCACCAACGCGTAGAGCCAGGTCATCGCCCCCACGACCTGCAGCTTGCCGGCCAGGTGCGGCCCGCGCGCCTCGAAGCCCAGGCTGTACAGCACCCACACGGCGAGCGCGAGGAACAGCGTGAGGCCGAGCAGGATCGCCCGCACCTGGCCCAGCCGCTCGCCCGTGAGCCACGCGTAGGCCCCGCCGGGCTGCGGCGCGGCGGACGTCTGAGGCTCGTGCTCCGGCGGCGTGTGCGAGCCGGTCGCGGGTGTGACCATCGGAACTCCCGGTGTGGCGGACTTCGGCGCGGCATCGCGCCCGCGCATCAAACGCGCTGCCCCCAATATACGTTCCCCGGCCAGGGGCCTCCCGCCGGTCGCCGGGGTCCGTCCCCGGATGTAGGTTGGGGCATCGCGCGCGGCCTCCGCCCCCTCCTCCGCCGGCCCCGGACGCGTCGCCGCTCACACCCTACCCGTCGAGCCATGCGTGCCACCCTCGTTGTCACCCTCTGTGCCCTGATCGCGTCGGCGCCCGCCGCCGCGGCGCAGAATCCCCCCGCCCCCACCCGCCGGCCGGCCGGCATCGCGACCTCGATCGCCGAGCGCACCGCCGGCTACGCGAAGCAGGACGGCTTCATCCCGATCTATCTCAACGACAGCACCGGCAAGATCCTGCTCGAGATCCCGCACGACTCCTTCCCGGCGCTCATGGTCATCACCCAGGCCACCGGCCTGGGCTCCAATCCGATCGGCATCGACCGCGGCGCCGGCGGCGAGACCCAGATCGTGCACTTCGTGCGCAACGGGGAGCACGTCTTCGTGATCTTCGAAAACACCCGGTTCCGCGGCGCGGCCGACAACCCCGACCACGAGCGCACGGTGGACGAGTCGTTCCCCGTCAGCACCGTGGCGGCGCTTCCCATCCTCGCCGCGCAGGACGGCCACCTGCTCGTGGACGCCACCGACTTCTTCATCCACGACTGGACCGGCGTGACCCGCACGCTGCAGCGCACCCGGCAGGGGACCTACACGGTGGCCAGGGACCGCTCGTCCATCTACGCGCCCTACACGAAGGCGTTTCCGAAGAACACCGAGGTGGACGTCGCGCTCACCTTCGCCTCCACCCAGCCCGGCCCGATCGTGAGCCGGATGGCGCCCGACGGCCACGCCGTCACGCTCCGCGAGCACATTTCGCTCGTCCAGCTTCCCGACACCGGGTATCACCCACGGGCCTGGGATCCGCGCATCGGCTACTTCACCACGACGTTCAACGACTACGCGCAGCCCGTGGACCAGCCGCTGCAACAGCGGTGGATCGACCGCCACCGGCTGGAGCGGGTGAACCCCAACGATCCCGACTCGCCGATCAAGAACCCGATCGTGTACTGCGTGGACCGCGGCATTCCCGAGCCGATCCGCACCGCCACCCTCCAGGGCGTGAAGTGGTGGGAGCAGGTGTTCGACGACGCCGGACTCAAGGGCGGCTTCAAGGTTTCCCTGTGCCCCGAAGGGATCAACCCGATGGACTCGCGCTACAACGTGCTCGTGTGGGAGAACCGCAACGAGCGCGGCTGGTCGGTGAGCGCCGCGATCACCGATCCGCGCACCGGCGAGATCATCAAGGGCGTGTCGCGGCTCGATTCGCACCGCGCGCGCACCGACTACAACCTGTACGCGGCGCTGATGGGCGCCGCGAAGTCGCCGGCCGACACGCACTTCGTGCTCGCCCGCGTACGCCAGGTGAGCGCCCACGAGATCGGCCACACGCTGGGCCTGTCGCACAACTACATCGCGTCCACCTACAACCGCGCGTCGGTGATGGACTACCCCGCGCCGCGCATCACCGTGGATGCCGACGGCAAGATCGACCTCTCCCACGCCTACGCCATCGGGCCGGCGGCCTACGACATCTGGGCCATCCACTGGGGCTACGGCATCTTCCCGCCGGGCACCGAGAAGGATTCGCTCAAGGCGATCGTGGCCGAGGGGCTCAAGAAGGGGTACCTGTTCCTCTCCGACGCCGACGCCCGCCCCGACTACGCCTCCGACCCGCGCACCAACCTGTGGGACGACCAGGCGACGGCGGCGCAGTTCCTGAAGAACCAGGTCGCCGTGCGGAAGGTGGCGATGGCGCACTTCGGCCTCCGCAACCTGCGGCCCGGCGAGCCGGTCTCGATGCTCCAGCAGCGGCTGGTGGCGCTGTACTTCTTCCACCGGTTCGCGCTCAACGCGGTGTCGAAGACGATCGGCGGGATGGAGTACGCCAACGCCGTGGTCGGCGACGGCGAACAGGCGACGTGGCCGATCGCCGGAGCACAGCAGCGGGCCGCCCTCGCCATGCTGCTCGCCCAGCTCCAGCCCCCGGCGCTGGCCATTCCCGACACCGTGCTCACGCTGATGACGCCCAACGCCACCGCGGTGTCGCCGCGGGTCGAGCTGTTCGGGGCGCGCACCGAGCCGGCGTTCGACGAGCTGGGCGCGGCGCGGACGCTGTCGCAGATGATCATCAACATGATCCTCCAGCCGGAGCGCGACGCGCGGCTGGTCGAATTCGCCACCCGCGGCCGCCACCCGCTCACGCTGAGCGAGACGATCGATTCGCTCGTCACCGAGACGTGGAACGCCCCGGTGCCGTCGAGCCCCAAGCTGGCCGCGCTGCAGCGGGTGACGCAGCGGGCGGTGGCCGACCGCCTGCTCACGCTGGCCGCCGACACGAGCGCGGCCAGCGAGGTGCGCGCGATCGTCGAGCTGGAGATCAAGGATCTGCAGCCGGTGGCGGCGCGCCGTGCGGCGGCGGGGAGCTTCGCCGCGCGGGCGCACTGGAACGCGATCGCCGGCGATTTCCAGCGGTGGATCGAGCGCCGCGAGCTGCCGCGGCCCACGGAGGCGATGGTGGCGCCCCCGGGCGATCCGTTCGGGATGGGGGCGTGGCTGGATGGGGGAGAATGAAACGGCGGGAACTTATTACTGAAGGCTCGAAGCCGTGAGCTGAGAGCCGTGAGCCGACAGCCACAACTGCACAAAGGACCCCCCTCTGCCGGTCGGATGCGTAGAGGGGGGTCATTGTGTCGTTGCTGATGGCTGATGGCCGTCAGCCACCGGCCCTCTGCCTTCTGTTGCCGTTCGCGCCGTTTCAGTAGATCGCGATATCGTCCGCCCACGCATTCGGATACGCCATATACGACTGCAGCCGCTGTCCGGCGCGGGTGACGTTGCACGAATTGTACACGTAGCTCTTCTGCCCGTTGGCCACCGACGTATCCACATTCACCACGCCGGCGCCCGTCGTATCACCGAGCATCACGTTGAGGCCGCTGATCGTCGCGCCGGCCGTCGTGTTGTTCCCGTTCGAGGTCAGCGCGCCGCCCACGAGCAGGATCCCGTCCCACATGTTGCTGCCGCTGATGACGAAATTGCTGTCGGCGATGATGATCCCGCGGCCGGCCCGCGGCAGCGAGTAGTTGTTCGTGTGGATCCGGATGACCGGCCAGTAGCTCGTGTCGGCGAACTGGCTCGCGCTCGGGAAGCTGCCCGGCGGGATCTCGACGTCCGCCGGGATCGCGCCCGCCAGGATCGCCGGCCAGTCGATCTTCGTCTGCGAGATGAGCTGGGTCGCCGTCTGGTTCGAGTCGACCGGCGGATTCCCCTGCGGCGCGAACCCGCCGTTCGACGACCACCCGCCCGCCGGCACCGTCACGCCGGCCAGGGTGGTGTCCTGCCCGCACTGGTCCGCGCCGCTGATCACGCCGGCCGTGCCGTTCTTCTGAATGCCGGACAGACTGGTCCACCCCGAGAGCACGTTCACGACCGTCGTGTTCCACTTGGCGTACGTGCCCACCGCGCGCGTCGCGAAGAAGGTCCGGCCCCCCGCCGACAGCCGCGTCGTCGTATCCACGCCCGTGGACATCACGAAGTAGACGGCCGGATCGTTCTTGCCCGTGGACGCGTGGATCCGCTGCGATACCACCCGCGCGTACCCGCCGTTCGACGCCACCGTCGTGGACTCCACCGCCACCGCGGGCGGCGACCCGCAGTACTGGCACCATCCCGGCTCGCTGCGCCGGACGAGGAACTCCTGCAGCCCGTCCTGCGCGATCTCGAATGCGCGCTCGGTGCCCTTCACCGCCTGATTCGCCGAGATCTCGGCGTTGACCGAGAGGAACGCCGCCGCCAGTGCCGCCGTGATCACCGCGATCACGAGGATCGCCATCGGCAACGCGAACCCCTCCCGGTTGCTCAATCGCTGCATCGCCGGCCTCCTCAGAAGCTGCGCGTGTTCCGGAAGAACACGGCCGTGGTCATCTTCGTCATGCTGCGCTGCCCGTTGCTCTGCACCTTGGGGCTGACCCCGTAGAGCAGAATGTCGAGTCCGCGAATGGACGACAGGGGCGGCACCGTGGACTGCGACGTGTCCTGCCCCGGCACGTAGAACTTGAACCGCGCCGTCGAATCGAAGGGCGCCATCAGCTCCTCGCGCG
>JBJKPA010000153.1:0-4144 GCA_046706905.1 Gemmatimonadaceae bacterium | reverse complement strand
GCGTGGCGACCGCTGCTGGCGCCGGGATCACCTGCATCCACCAGTGGCCTTCCTTCTCGTAGAACTTGAGCTGCGCCCCTGGCGACGTGCGGAGTTGCGCCGCCAACTCGGTGACCGTCGTGGCGGGAAACATGATGAAATGCTCAGGCATGGGAGTGTCCTTGGGTTAGTGGGGATGGGCGGCGACGGTGCGCCGGGCCGCGTCGCGGAGGTTGGCATTTGCCCGGAGCTGCGTCACCAGCCGTTTGAGGATGGTCGCCTTGAGTTCGTCGGGCGCCCGCTGATAGTTGGGGTCTTGGATCACCCGCGCCAAGAGGGCGTGCGTCTGGGGCCCCAGCACGGCCATGAGCGCGTTCATCTCCTGCGGCGTGCGCTCAATGGTTTTGCCGTCGATCCGGAGCGCGGCGCGCGGCATCCCGGGGAAGACGCGCAGCCGGTCCAACTCCTTCGTGACGGCGTCTGCGCGGTTGGGTTTGCTGTTGGTCACGTCCCACAGCGCCTGCCCGGGGAGATCCGCGCGCGCAATCGGGCGCCCGAAGATGTCGAGGCGTGGCGGCAGCGACTGCGAGGCGCCCGGCACATGGGACGCCACCCGCTGGCCGAACGTCCGCGCCTGCCGCGCCTGCGGGTCCACCGACGTCGCGATCTGCGACACCAGCGGGGGGACCGAGACGACACCGCTCAGGAGTTTCGGGCCGCCCCGTCCCGGCTCCTCCAGGGCCTGCGCAACCTGCTGGAGGCCCATGAGGTAGGGCTGCTCGGACAACGTCTTGACCATGGACACCCCAGCCGTCGCCAGTTGGTCAGCCAATCCGGCGGCGGGTCCATTGGCCGACGCCCCCCACACGTTCGCGCCCATCAGGGCCGGAAAGAGAATCGGTTCGAGCGGCTGGAGATTGTACCAGCGGCCCCTGACCAAGAGGCTGTTCTCGCTCTTGCCCTCGGTCTGCCATTGCGCCCCTTCCGACGGCGCGGTCGGCCACGCGCCCGTCAATTTCCCCGCCTTGGCGAGCGCGTACCCGAGGGTGAACAGCGCGCCGGTCCCCACCGCCGCCCGCCCGACGCCGAGTGAGACGGCCCGTTGATATGCCTCGGGTGGGAGCTTGGACATCAGCGTCTTGGCGAGTCCCAGGGGCGTGTAGTCCACGAACACGCCGCCCAGCGCCGATGGGATATGCGAGAACGGCATCACCGCCTGCGACCCGAGATAGAGGGCCGAGCCGCTGACCCGCATGGCCGCCGCCGTGGCCGGCATTCGCTCCCGCAACCGCTCCGACTGGCCTGCGTTCCGGAGTGACCGTTTGAAGGACGAGACCATTTCCCCCACGGCGGTCGGGTTCTGGAACGTCGCATAGTCCGCGTCTTCCATCGCCCGGAAGTGCATCTCATCCGTGGGGGCGGCGAGGAGTTGGTTGACCCGCGTTGTCCGTTCGGACCCTCCTTTGAGCCCTTCACGGATCGCCTGCACCAGCGCCTGGTTATACAGGCTTGATTCATAGGCAAACCCGTACCACGGCTTATAGGCCGCGCCGTGCATGGCCGCGACCTGATCGACCGCGAACTGGAACGCGGGACTATGGAAGTTGATGCGGTGCAAATTGAAGTCCTCGTTGACCCGATCCGGGTCCATCCGCGTCTTCATCACCTGCACCATCTTGCCCAGCCCCTCCTTGAATCCGGCCGCCCCGAAGCGCAACTCCCCGACCGTTGGCAACGCCAGCGTCCGTAACTCGTGGACCGGAATCTCGGGCGCGACCGTGGCGTGTTTGGCGACGGCCCATAGATGGTCGAGGGTCGCCGCGACCGACTTACTCACGAAATTGTCGGTCCCCGCCATGATCGCATGGCTGGACGTGATTTTGCCGAGCGTCTTGACGGTCGCCAGATACCCGGTGCGGATCAAGGCTGCCGCCTTCTCCACGCCGCTGGACGGCTCAAAGGATGCCACGTGCTCGGCCAGCTTCGCCCGCGCCCACGCACATTTGCTCATGCGCACGCCTCCATCGCGTCCCGCGCCAGTTTTCGGATCGTCGCAATCGCCTGGTCCGACAGCGGCGTCTCGCCCGCCAATCGCTGGGCCTGCACCACCCACACATCCGGGTCCAGCGTGCGGTGGGCGACCTGTCGGAGGAACCCGAGCGACCGTCCCACATCGGCGCTCCCGTGCACGATGCCGTGCAAGAGGTCCGCGTTCTGCGCTTGAATCGCCGCGATCTTCTGCTGCACGACGGGCACGTCCTTGGCGTCGAGCGTCCCAGAGGCCAGCGCCTGCGACAGCGGTTCCAGAGCGTCCATGTTCTGCGAGAACTTCTGCTTGAGCCCTACAATCTCGGCCCCCGTCATACGGCCCAGCGCCTTGCGGTTGAGTTGCAGTCGGTCTAGCCCAATGGCGTCCGCGAACGCCTGCGCCACCTTCTGCTGCGCCGGGAACGGGACGAGGGTCTTGTCGAGCCCCGCATCGGACAGCCGCTTCATCTCGGTGTCGAACAAGGATGGGTGCGCCGTGACGGCGGTGCCCAAGGTGCGCGGGTTCACTAACTCGGACGGTCCGAGCCCCTTCGGCGTCCCCACGGGGATGTCCATCCCTTCCGCGCCTGGGAAGTCGGCCAACGGCCCACGCGGCTCCCGTTCGGTGTGGGTGAAGATGAACTGACTCGGCACCTCGGGGTTGCCACGGGGAACCTTCGGCACGTCCGCCGGGATGCGCGATTCGGGCCCTCCCATCGCGAACCCTTCGGGATAGCGGGGCAGCGCCGACGCCCGCTCGTAGGTGTCCCGCGCCTGCCGCAGCGCGTCCTCGGTCTCCCCGATGCGCTCCGGCTCATAGGCGAACGCCTCCGTCCAGTCCTGCAACGCTTTCTCATAGGCCCCCTTCAGAGCCTCCAACGGCGGTGGAGGGCCCGGCTCCGGTGCCTCCGGCGCCGGGGGGGACGCCCCCGCAGGCTCGGGGATCGGCGGGGCGCCTTCCGGCACCTGGCCGCCCGGCCGCCGGACAATGCCGCGCTCGACGCCAAGCGGCGTCCGGCTGCCTAATGCCGCCTCGTAGTCAGCCTTCGCTTTAGCCTCGTTCTCGGCCTGTACGCGGGCCGCGTCCGCCTCAGCCTTGGCCTGTTGAGCGACTTGGTCCGCGATCTTCTGGCTGGCAATGTCTGCCACGCTCGTCTCGGGCGTCTCCAAGCCCTCAACCGGCGCCGTGGTTCGGGCCACCGCGCGCGCTTCCTGCGCGGTGAGCGGGCGCGTCACGTCCGCGAACGAGCGGCCAGCGGCGGTCTGCTGGGCCACCTGCTGCTCGGCGTCGTATTGGTCGCGCGCTTGTTTGATGCGGGCCTCAAAGAGCGCATTCCGGACCGCGTCTGGCACCGGGACGGTGCCCTTGGACTCCCGGGCGATGTCTGCGAACGCCTGCGGGACCGCCGGGCCGACATCTGGGATAGCAGCACGAACGGCCGTGTGGGCCAGCAGCGGGAGCGCCAGCCCCGCCAGTTGCGTGGCGACGTCGGCCCCCTGGATGCGGTCTGGGTCCGCCAGCATGACCTTCCGCGTCGCGGGGTCGGCCGTCAGCTCAGCGGCTTTCTGGCCAGCGTACCCGCCGAGGTTCTGGGCCATCCCAAGGCCGGACAGCGCCAGACCGACGGGCCACGCCGCAGAGAGCGCCGCCGACTGCAACGGTTGCTCTAGCATGGGATTCACCAGATTCTTGAGCACCCGACCCGTGACGCCCCGGACGGGCGTGCCGGGCCCCCGGTCGCTCGTCATGGGGGTCTGCGTCACATCCGACGGCGCCCGGAGCCGCGCGGACGGGATCGGTCCCTCCGCGATAGGCGCGTTGGCACGCGCGAGTTGGGCGGCCGTCGGGACCTCGGGGTGCAAGGCCGCCAGCGGGTCGGCCGCCGCCTGTTGCGCTCGGTACTGCGCCAAGAGGTCGCCGGGAGCGCCCTGCGCCTGCTGCGCACGATACTGGGCCAGAAGGTCGCCCGGGCCCGCGTCGGTCACCGCCAGTCCTTTTCGGAGTACCCGCGCGTCGCCAAGAACTTCTGGAATCCCGGGTCCCGCAGCGCCGTCGCCTTCTCCTCGGGCGTCAGGGGGGCCAACTTCGGAGGGGCCGCAGGAGCAGCCGCAGGCGCCGGATGAGGCGCGCTCGGAG
>JBJKPA010000152.1:0-7355 GCA_046706905.1 Gemmatimonadaceae bacterium | reverse complement strand
TACAGCGCCGACACGTTCGCGAAGCCGGTCACCTGCACGTTGTCGAGCGTGAGCCCGGCGACGGTATCGGCGAGGATGCCGTAGCCGGTGCTGCCGAGGGCGGCGGTGCCGTTCTGGATGACCATGTTCCGCAGCACCACGGGGCCCGTGTTCTGCAGCACCACGCCGGCCCCGCTGGGCGCGTCGATGGTGCCGCCCGAGCCCAGTGTGAGGGGGCCGCCCGCGCCGGAGGTGGTGCGGCCGGCGGTGATGACGCTCGCGTTGGACGCGCCGTCGCCGGTGACGGTGAAGGTGCCGGCCGAGCCGGTGTGGCGCAGGATGATGCCGTTGGAGGCGCCGCTCGACGTGGAGACGCTCTTGAAGGTGATGCCCGCCGCGCCGATGGCCGCGTCCTCGAGGTCGATCGCGGGGCCCTGCGAGGTGGCGGTGTTGTTGGCGCCCTGCACGGTGACCGTGGCGCCGGTGTCGGCATAGAACGGTGTGCACGCGCCGTCGCTGGCCAGGGTCAGGCCGCCGTTGGTGAAGTCGAACGTGCTGCCGGTGGCGTCGTGCACGTCCAGCCCGCGGTATTCCAGCGCGTTCTGGCACTCGATGAATTTCGAAGCGCCGCTGAAGGTGGCCGTCAGGTTCCCGGCGTTGACGAAAGCCAGGCTCATGTTGACGAAGCGCAGGTTGCCGGTGAGCTGGAGCGCGGACGGCCCGGTGCCGGCGGCGGTCGTCACGGCCAGTGCCTGGTCGGCTCCCCGTCCGCTGGTGTTGTACGGCCCCTCGATGTCGATCGGGCCCGCGTACCGGACGTTCATTCCCGCGCCCAGCGCGGAGACGGAAATCGCCGTGGAGGCGCTCGTGGCCGAGATCGAGCCGCCGCCCAGATCCACGGTGCCCGATCCCCACAGGTCGGCGGTCTCGCTGGCGTTCACCGACACGACGGAATCGAACTGCGCGTCCAGATTGCCCTCGAGCAGGAGCCCCCGTCCCCCGCCGTTCAGCGAGATCCAGCTCCGGGAGATGACGATGGCACCGACCGCATACGGGCTGAACAGCGCGCTGTAGGTGTTGTTGGCGACGTGAAGCCCGCGGAGTGTCACGCTGCCCGTGCCCGCCGTGCCCCCGCTCGGTCCCAGCGTGATCACATTCCCCGCGCGCGAGGGTTGGAGTGTGGGATACGTCCCGGCCGGGAGCAGGGTCACCGTCTGCCCGTTCACCACGGTCGTGAAGTTGCTCGTGAACGCGGCCTGGCCCAGCACGGTCTCCACCGGCTGCGCGGTGAACAGTCCGTCGGTGTTGCCGCTGCCGGCGTAGACGAGAACGGTGTCGTTGGGAACGGTGTGGCCGGCCAGGCTGTCGAGCGTCGGGAAGGGATGGGCCTGCGTGCCGTCGGCCATTCCGGTATTCGTATTGTTCACGTACCACCGTACGCCGCCCTGCCGCGCGAGCGTCACCGTGGCCACGGCCGAGGTGTCGAAGCCGTCGGTGGCCTGGTACGTGAAGTGGTCGGTGACCGTGTCGCCGGCGGGGGGCTGATAGGCGAACGAGCCGTCGGCCGAAACGGTGGCCGTGCCGCCGTTGGCGGTGGGCACGGTGCCGGGATTCGCGACCCGGATCGTCTGACCCGGGTCGGGGTCGTGATCGTTGGTGAGGAGCCCCGAGCCGGCGGGCACGGAGACGGCCACGTTCACCAGGTACGCGTACGCGTCGGCATTGGCCGTGGGCACGGTGTTGACCACGGTCACCGCGGTGTCGGCCGCGATGGGGGGCGCGCTGCCGTGCACGGCGGCGGTGAGGGTGTCCACCGTGTGGCTGAACCCCGGCGTGGTGAACTGCATGGTATCCACTCCGGCGGCATCGGTGACGCCGCTGCCGGTCGCGCCGCCGCCGGCAAAGGTGCCGGGGTGCAGGCCGGCCTGAATCCAGTCGATGGCCACGCCCGCCGTGGGCACGGGGTTGCCGAACCGGTCCTTCAGCTGCGCCGTGAGCGTGTCCGCGCTCGCGGGCAGCGGCGTCGCGGTGCGGATCGTGAGCGCGAGACGGGCCACGGGGCCCGGCCGGGTGACGATGGCGGCCGAAACGCCGGACTTCGATGCGGCCGAGACCTGTGCGGCGGTGGTGTCGGGCGCGTGCGTGGCCGCGAAGAGCGAATCCACCGCGGCGCCGGACCCCGACAGGGTGGCCGCCGCGTGAGCGAGCGTTCCCCTGGCCGCGGTGAGGCTCCAGGCCAGCGATTGCCCGGCGAGGTCGATGGCGGCGTTTCCCTCGGCGTCGCGGGCCTGCGCGGTGAGCACCACGGTGTCGCCCACGGCCGGGGTCGTGGTCGACGGGGTCACGGCGAACGTCGCGGTGGGCCCCGGGTTCACGGTGAACGCGGCGCTGGTGCCGGCGGCGCCGCCGCCGGTCACGGTGGCGGTGAGGGTGGCGCCGGCGCCCGACTCCTTTAGCGAAGTCGAAATCGTGAGCACGCCGGCGGCGAAGGCGGCCGAGGTTCCGCCGCCGGTGAGCAGCGTGCGGTTGGACGTGAGCGTCACGGTACTGCCGGCGCCGTTGAACGCGGTCACCGTGTTGCCGTGGGCGTCGAGCGCCGTGATGCGGACGCTGAACGCCGCTCCCGCGGTCTGCGCCGCGATCGCGCCGCCGCCCGCCGCCTCGACGGCGAAGTGATTCACCGCGCCGGCCACGAAGTTCACGGTCGGGTTGCCGCTGGTGATCGGGGCGCCGTTCAACGTGCCGCTGACGGTGGCCGTGCCGGTGGCGGTGGGCGCGGTGAGCGTGGCGGTGTACGTGCCGTTGCCGTGATCGGTCACCGGGGAGAGGGCCCCGGCGGTGGCGCTCAGCGTGACCGTCGCGCCGCCGGTGGTGATCGGGTTCCCGCCGGCGTCGCGGACCTGCACGGTGATCGTGGCGGTGCTGGCGCCGTCGGCGGTGATCGACACCGGCGACGCGGAGATGGTGGAGGTGGCGGCGCTGGCCGCACGCGACACGACCACGGTGGCCGCGGCGTGGAACGCGCCGGCGGTCGCGGTGATCGTGGCGCTGCCGTCCCCCGCGGCGGTCACGAGCCCGGTGCTCGAAACGGCCGCGACGGCCGGGGCCGATGTGGTCCAGGCCGTCGTCCCGGGCGCCGGGGCCCGGAAGCCGTTCGAGTCGGCAAACGCGGCGGCCAACTGCACGGTGGCGCCCAGCGTGCGCAGCGTGTCCAGGCTGGGGGTGACGCCTGCCGAGACCACCAGCTGATCGACGAACACGGACGCCGTGTCGGCGACACCTTCCGCGGCCGCCACGATCGGCGCGATCCCGTCGTGCCGGGCCGTTACGATGCCGCCGGCGCCGAGGGTGGCCACGCCGGGGGCGAGGTCGGTCCAGGTGATCGCGCCCGGAGCGAGTGGGGACCCGCCCGCGTCCAAGGCGACCGCGCTGAGCACGGCGGTATCACCGGCGCTCGCGAAGCGGACGGTGTCGGGAGTGACGGTGACGCGTGCGGCGCGCGGGGCCACGGTGACGGCGGCCGAGTCGGCGAGGGCGCCCACGCGGGCCACGACGTACGCGGTTCCCGGCGCCAGCGCGGTGACGGCTCCCGTGCCGTCCACGCTGACGATTTCGCCGGCGCTGCTGCTCCAGTCCACCGTGGGGCCCGCAATGATGTGGCCGCGCGCGTCGTACGCCTGCACCGCGATCCGCGCCACGGCGTGGAGCGCCGTGAGCGTGGTGTCGGCGGGGGCGAGCACGAGGCGGACCGGGATCTGGTGCACGACGACGGTGGCGACCGCGCTGCTCGTGTCGAAGCCGACGCGGATCCGGCCGCTGCCCGGCGCAACGGCGGTGACCAGGCCCTGCGCGTCCACCGTGGCGATAGCTGAATCGAGCGCGGCGAAGGTGATCCCGGCGGCGGCCGCGGCGTTGCCGAACTGGTCCGTGACGACAGGGGCGAGGCGGGCGGTATCGCCGATCGACGACAGGAGGAGCGAATCGACCGACAGGGCGACGCGCGTGGGCGGGCCGGCCTTCACGGTGTCGGTGAAGGTGACGACGATGGGATCGGCGACGCTGGCGGTGGCGGTCTGCACCCCGGCCCTGGGGCCGAGGGTCCATTGGGCGGTGGCGGCGCCCAGGGCGTCGGTCGTGGTGGTGTCCGGATTCAGGGAGCCGCCGTCGGGCGTGGCGAAGGTGACGGCGGCACCGGGCACCGGATGGCCGGCGGAATCCACGACGGTGATCGAGAGAGCCGCGCCCAGGCGCTGGCCGGCGACGCCGCTGGGGAGCGTGCCGGTCACGACGTGGACGGCGGCGGGCTGGAGCCTGGGAGCCGGGCCGGTGGCGTCGTGGCAGGAGATCAGGGCGAGGGCGGCGGCGAGGATCGCGGCGGCGGCGACTCGCAGGCGGGGACGGGGCGACTTCATCATCGGTGGGCGTGGACCGGCGGCGACCGGCCGATTGTACTCGCGCCCACCGGGGCGCAACAACCATGCTATACAGCAGGGGCCGCCGCCGGGCACGCGGCGGCCGGCCGGCCGAGCCAGAGGGCCATGAGGGCGGCGCGGCTCTGGACGCCGAACTTGCGGTAGATCGCCGTGACGTGATTGTGCGCCGTGCCGCGGGCCAGCCCCAGCCGCTCGCCGATCGCCGACTCGGGCACGTCGGTGAGGAGCAGGGCGATGACTCGGCGCTCGGTGGCGGTGAGGGGGCGCGACGCGACCGTGAGCCCGCTGTGGAGCAGCACGCGGCGGTGGAACCAGCGGAGCCCGCGCAGGACCGAGGCCAGCGCGGCGCGGTCGGCGGGGCGGAAGAGCGGGGCCGGGTGCGTGCGGTGCACACCCACGACGGCCTCGGCGTCGGCGTTGACGGGGCATCCGACGAACAGGGCGTCGCGGATGCCGCGGGAGGCATATGCAATCTGGAATACCTCCCCGCGGCGGCGCTCGGGCGGAAAGAGCTCGGCCAGCGAGAGAATGCGGAAGCTGCCGGCGCCGCGGGCCATGGCCACCAGCGAGTCGTCGAAGGCGCCGCGGCGGAGCCAGCGCTCGTTCTGGCGCAGGTAGCGGCGGTCTTCGGGGCCGATCTTCAGGTGGCGGACCCCGCCGGGGCGCCAGCCGAACAGGGGATCGTCGGCCGCGCCGCGGGTGAGGCGAACGGTGCCCAGCCACCAGGCGTTCTGCGCGCCCACCAGCTCGGTAAGCCCGTGCAGGAGATGCTGCACGGCAGGCTCCACTTCGGGCGCGCCGAAGTCGGCCAGGCTGTCCCAGAGCCGGTAGATCGCTTCGCGGCGCGCGGACGCGGGCATCGGGGGAGGGGGCGCCGGCGGACCCGGCGGACAGCGGGGAGGTGGGGAATGGGTTACCATATGAGAAACCCGCCGATAGGGCCGAGAGTCACGCCCGCACGTCCCGTCCGGGGGGGGGTCTGCGTGGCGGGCCCGTTGCCCGGCGCCCGGCCCGGCGCCATTATCCGGGGAGTGCGCGCTCCCCCACCCGTCGGCCGCTCCAACCGCAAGGATGGCTTGAACATCCGTGCCTGATTCCCGCGCTCAGAATCGAGGTGTCACCCCGCCGGCCGGGGTCGCCGCCGTTCCGCAGCCGGGCGCGGCCGGACCGGCCGCCCCCGCCACCCTGTCGCGCGACCTGGCGAACTTCCTGGTCGAGCTGTCGATCGCGTTCCACAAGCACGCGATCTACCCGGCCGGCCACCCGCTGCTCACCTCGGCGGTGGACGCGGTGACGGGCAAGCTCCAGGGGCTCCTCGTCGAGCGGTCCACGCTGTCCATCGGCATCGCGCGGCGCCAGCTGATCATCGAGGGAGTGGCCACGGACCCCGACCATCCGCTGCTCCACGAGCTGGCCAACAAGCTGCACCGGCACCACCTGGGCGCGGTGAAGTTCACGGCCGGAATCACGAAGGACGAGCTGAGCGACGCGCTGGCGACGCTGGCCGTGGACGCGGGGCGCATGGACCGCCCGCTCGGGCTCGACGCCGACGAGGTGTCGGGGCACTGGCAGCACGTGCGGGTGTTCCCGCTGACGTACGACAAGCTGGAACTGCTGGACGAGGAGGGGGACGAAACGGGCGGGCCGCCCGTGGAAGGCCAGATGCGGGCCGGCCGCGCGGCGCAGCTCTGGGTGGGGATGGCGCGCGCGGCACTGGCCGCCGACACGATCGACGCGGCGGAGGACGACCGGGCGCTGGAGCCGGTGGTGGTGGCCAAGGCGATCGAGGAGCACCAGCGCGAGAAGGCCTACGACCAGGTGATCGTGGGCTACATGCTGCAGATCGCCGAGGAGCTCAAGTCGTCGAAGAACGCCGAGACGACGGCGCTGCAGAAGCGCGTCTCGAAGATGGTGGGGGCGCTCAATCCGGACACGCTGGAGCGGCTGCTCGACATGAGCGGCGACCACACGCAGCGCCGGAAGTTCGTGCTCGACGCCACGCAGGGGATGGCGGTGGACGCGGTGGTGGACCTGGTGCGGGCGGCGGCCGACGCGGAGCACCAGACGATCTCCCACTCGCTGGTGCGCCTGTTCACCAAGCTGGCCAAGCACACGAACGACGCCGACGTGACGCGGAGCGTGATGGCGGACCAGTCGCTGCGCGAGCACGTGCAGCGGCTGATCGGCGACTGGAGCCTGGACGATCCGAACCCCGAGGCGTACTCGATGGTGCTGCAGGCGATGTCGCGGCAGGCCTCGGCGGGCGACAACCGGTCGGGGATCTCGCTGGTGTGCGAGCCGGACCGGATCGTGAAGATGGGGCTCGAGGTCGGGATGCTGGGCCACCGGGTGGAGCACGCGGTGGACGCGATGCTCGACCGGCACCAGTGGACGGAGCTGATGGACATCCTGGACGAGGCGCCCGGGGGTTCGCCCGCCGACGGGGTGTGGCGGCAGATCGAGCAGCACGACGTGCTGCGCGCCGTGCTGGAGGAGGAGCGGGTCGACTTTCCGCTCGTGAGCCGGATGGTGAAGCGCATGCGGCTGGCGGCGGTGATGCCGCTGCTCGACGCGCTCGAGGTGTCGGACGACGGGACCAAGGTACGCGAGCGGCTGGTCGACCTGCTGGTCGGGATCGGCGACGACGTGGGTCCGGCGGTCGCCCGGCGGCTGCCGACGGCGTCGGCGTCGCTGCAGCGCGACCTGCTCTCGGCGCTGGGGCGGCTGGCGCGGCTGCCGCGGGAGCTCGACCTCGAGGCGTACGCGACGCATCCGGAATCCATCGTGCGGCGCGAGGCGGTGCGGCTCCTGCTCAAGCAGGAGGAAACGCGCGACGACACGATCGTGTCGGCGGTGTCGGATCCGGACGACCGCACGGCGTTCCTGGCGCTCACGGCGGCGCAGGAGCGGTGTCCGCCGGCGGCGGCGCCGATCCTCATGCAG
>JBJKPA010000151.1:0-6819 GCA_046706905.1 Gemmatimonadaceae bacterium | reverse complement strand
CATAGCTATTCAGCCATGACTCCGCACCAGCCGCCCCGCGAAGCGCCCGCTCCGGCACGCACCGCCGGCGCGAACGCCACGGCTCCTCGGCCCGCGTACGCGCCACCGGCGCTCGTGGTGTTCGGCGACGTCGCGCGCCTCACCGCGCAGGTCGGCTCGAAGGGCAAGCGGGACGGCGGCGGCTTCCGGCGTACCGGCTTCTAGGTCAGGGCCAACCGACCGCCACTGCGGCCCGCCCCACCCCGCCAACGTTCGGGCGTTCTGGCCGATACCGTATTGGCCCGCATGCATCTCCGGTGGTTTCCGCTCTGGACCGCCGCACCAGTTCCGGATAGTCATTCAGCGCTATGAACGGCCATGACCTTTCCGGACCGCCGGTGCCGGCGGTGGAGCGCGCGCCCGTGGGGCACGCGCCGGACGCGCCGCGTCCGTACGGGGCGCCGCAGCTCATCGTGTTCGGCGACCTGGCCCGGCTCACGATGCAGGTGGGCACCAAGGGCAAGAAGGACGCCAGCCGGAATCGCCGCACCGGGTTCTGAGCGGGCCCGACGCACGAGCGCCCCGCGCGGAGGCCGCGCGGGGCGTTGCCATATCAATTCTCGAAAGAGCCAGCGGTCAGGATTGAACTGACGACCGCCCGATTACGAATCGGGTGCTCTACCACTGAGCTACGCTGGCGAAGCGACCGCCACGCGATCGCCCACATGCCCTGGCGCGGACTCGAACCGCGACGCCTTGCGGCACCACCCCCTCAAGATGGCGTGTCTACCAATTTCACCACCAGGGCATACAACCACGGGGCCGACGGGGCTCGAACCCGCGACCTCTCGAGTGACAGTCGAGTGCTCTAACCAAACTGAGCTACGGCCCCAACTACGCACACTACGAACAGAAGGCAGAGAGCCGTGAGCTGACAGCTTTCAGCTTTCCGCAACTACACCGGGGACGGTTTTGCCGTCCTACCGCCCTACTGTCCTACCGGGTTCAATAGCCCGTAGGGGAATCGAACCCCTCTTTGCACCGTGAAAGGGTGCCGTCCTAGCCGATAGACGAACGGGCCTCCCGTTCAAATAGCGGTAACGGGATTCGAACCCGTGTTTGAGCCTTGAGAGGGCTCCGTCCTAGTCCCCTAGACGATACCGCCGCAGGCGAACCGCCTGCGGCGGTTCGCCGCGGCGGTCTTCGATGGGAAGTCGCTCGCCCTCGCGGGCTCGCTCCTTGCTCCTCGCGCCCTCCTTCTTCTCAAACATCGCCACAGGCCGGGAGGGACTTGAACCCCCAACCGCTGGTTTTGGAGACCAGTGCTCTACCAATTGAGCTACCGACCTATTGACTCCAGCTCCCCACCGCCCTTCCCCGGGAACTGCCCCCACCCCACGTCCTGGCCCACCAGCCGAGAGCTGACAGCCGTGAGCCGACAGCCATGCGCTGTCAGCAGGGTGACTGACGGGACTTGAACCCGCAACCCCCGGAGCCACAGTCCGGTGCTCTGACCGATTGAGCTACAGTCACCATGGTGGACGCTCGCGCGTCCGGTCGCACCACGGTGCGGTGCGGCAGACCTCATTTTAACGGGCGCGCGACACCGTATCAACCGCGCCCGCCCCACCCGACGGCGCCCCCGAGGGGCCGCCCCCGAGCGCTACTTCGCGCGCTCCTGGTACTCGCCCGTGGTCGGGTTCACCTTCACCTTGTCCCCCGTCCCCACGAACTCCGGCACGTTCACCGTGACCCCGTTCTCGAGCTTGGCCGGCTTCGACGACGCCGTCTTGGTCGCCGTCTTCATCACCGGCGCCGTGTCCACCACCTCGAGCACGAGCGAGTTGGGCAGCTTGATGCCCACCGGCTGCCCGTCGTAGTACTCGGCCACGATCTTCATCCCCGCCTGCATCCAGGGCGCCGCGTCCCCCAGCGCCTCGTCGTCCATCTCGAGCTGGTCGTAGTTCTCGGTGTTCATGAAGTGGTAGCGGTCGCCGCCCTGGTACATGAACTCCAACTCGTGCGTCTCCATGGACGCCGGTTCGATCGAGTCGGCCGCGCGGAACCGGTGCTCGAACCCCGAGCCGGTGCGCAGGTTCTTGAGCTTGGCCTGCACCATCGCGCGCAGGTTGCCCGGCGTGTGGTGCCGGAATTCCACCACCCGGCACGGCTCGCCTTCGAAGACAATGACCATGCCGCGGCGGATCTGAGTCGCGGGGATCGCCATGGGAGATTCCTTAGCTATTCGGGTTGTAAATATAGACAGCCTTTGAATTTACAGGGGAGATCCCGGGGGAGTCAACTGTAGGACGGTAGGACGGTAGGACCGTTGTTGGTGAACGGCGTTGGGCGGTTGTCAGGCTTGCCGTCCTACTGTCCTACTGTCCTACTGTCCTACCGTCCTACCGTCCAACAGCGGTTCGAGCCCCCGCCAGACGTTCTCCGCCACGATCTTCTCCCCCGCGTCGTTCGGATGCAGCCCATCCCCCTGCAGCAGCGCCGGATGCGCCGCCACTCCGTCCAGCAGGAACGGCAGCAGCGTCAGGTGGTTCCGCTGGGCGAGCAGCGGATAGGTCTCGTGAAAGGCCCGCGTGTACCGCTGCCCCAGGTTGGGCAACGCCTCCATCTGCACCAGCACGATCCGCGCCCCCGGACGCACCTTCCGCACCGTGTCGATGATCGCCTGGATGTTCTCCCGGGTCTCCGACACCGGCGTGCCCCGCAGCCCGTCGTTCGCCCCCGTCTCCAGCACCATCACGTCGAACGGCTCCCGCAGCAGCCACCCCATCCGCTGCCGCGCGCCCGCCGACGTCTCGCCGCTCACCCCCGCGTTCACCACGTGGTACGGCAGCCCCGCGGCGTCGATCTTCCGCTGGATGATCGCCGGGTACGCGCTGTCGGGGTCGAGGCCCAGCCCCGCGGTGAGGCTCGTGCCCACGAACAGCACGGTGCGCCGCGCGGCCGCGACGTGCACCGTGTCACGGCTCGTGGCCACGGTCCCCGTGCTATCCTTCGTCTGGGCCGGGGGGGCCGATCTGGCCCCCCCGTTGCCCGTACATGCCGCCAGGACCGTCAGCCCCGCCAGCATCACCGCCAACCCGCGCTGTCTCATGCTCGTTGCTCGCGACCTCACCAAGGAATACCGTGTCGGCGATCGCACGCTGACCGTGCTCCGCGACGTCTCCTTCTCGATCCCGCAGGGCGCCTTCGTCGCCGTCGTCGGCCCCTCGGGGAGCGGCAAGACGACGCTGCTCGGCCTCCTCGCCGGACTTGATACCCCGTCGCGCGGCACCGTGCTCCTCGACGACGCCGATCTGGGTGCGATGGACGAGGACGAACGCGCCAGGCTCCGCGGAGCGAAAGTTGGCTTCGTGTTCCAGAGCTTTCAATTGATCCCGACGCTGACCGCGGTGGAGAACGTCCAGGTCCCCCTCGAGCTGCGGGGCGACGCGCACGCCGCCGAGCGGGCCCGCGAGCTCCTGGCCCGCGTCGGGCTGGACGACCGGCTGCACCACTTCCCCACCGAGCTGTCGGGGGGCGAGCAGCAGCGGGTGGCGATCGCGCGCGCCTTCTCCAACGACCCGCGCATCCTCTTCGCCGACGAGCCCACGGGCAACCTGGACAGCGATTCGGGACAGCGGATCGTCGAGCTGCTGGAGCAGCTCAACCGCGAGTCGGGGGCCACGATCGTGCTCGTGACGCACGATTCGGCGCTCGCCGCCCGGGCCAAGCGCGTGATCCGGCTCAGCGACGGCGTCGTGGTGCAGGACTCCGCGCCCGCGGTGAGCGCCGCGTCGTGAGCGCGTCGTTCGGCCGCCTGGCGGCCGTCGCCTGGCGGGAGAGCCGCACGGCGCGCCGCCGGCTCCTGCTCTACATGTCCTCGATCACCTTCGGCGTGGCGGCGCTGGTGGCGAGCGATTCGTTCGCCGCCAACGTCACGCGCTCGGTGCACGACCAGTCGCGCGCGCTGCTGGGCGGCGATCTCGCGCTGTCGAGCAACGCGGCGTTCAAGCCGCCGGTCGAGGCACTGTTCGACTCGCTCACCACGCACGGCACCGGGATCTCCCGCGAGACGAGCTTCTCGTCGATGGCGCTCGTGCCGCGCACCGGGCTCACGCGCCTGTCGCAGGTGCGCGCCGTGACCCCGGGCTTCCCCTTCTACGGCCAGATCGAGACCGATCCCGCCGCCGCGTGGGGGGCGCTGCAGGACGGCCCGCACGCCGTGGTGGACGCGTCGCTGCTCGTGGCGCTCAACGCCCGCGTGGGCGACACGCTGGCGCTGGGCACGGGGCGGTTCGTGATCACGGGCACCCTGACCAGCGTGCCGGGCGAGATCGCGGTCACAGCCTCGATCGGGCCGCGCATCTACATCCCGCAGAAGTACCTGGCCGGCACGGGACTGCTGGTGTTCGGGAGCCGCGCCGACTACGAGGCGCTGGTCAAGCTGCCCAAGGGCGTGACCCCCGAGGACTTCCAGGGGCGCACGGCGCTCGTGCTGTCGAAGAACAACGTCCGCGTGCACACGGCGGCGCAGAACGAGTACAACCTGAGCAACGCGATCGACCAGCTGCGCAACTTCCTGAGCGTGGTCGGCCTCGTCGCCCTGCTCCTGGGCGGGATCGGCGTGGCCAGCGGCGTGCACGCCTTCGTGATGCGCAAGATCGACACGGTGGCGATCCTGCGCTGCCTGGGCGCGACGAGCCGCCAGGTGCTGGTGATCTACGTGCTGCAGGCGGCGGCGATGGGCCTCGTGGGCGCCGCCGCCGGCGCCCTGCTGGGCGTGGCGCTGCAGTTCCTGATGCCCAACGTGTTCCAGCAGTTCCTGCCGGTGAACGTGGCGGTGCAGCTCGCGCCCTCGGCGCTCGCCACCGGCGTCGGGATCGGCGTCTGGGTGGCGCTCGTGTTCGCGCTGCGGCCCCTGCTCGCCTTGCGCGGCGTGTCGCCGCTGCAGGCGCTGCGCCGCGAGTCCGACGACACGGTGATGCGCCAGGCGCGGCGCGACAGCGCGACGTACGTGGTGTCGTTCGCCATCGTGGCCAGCGTGTTCGCGATCGCGATCGAGCGCGCCGAGCGGCTGCGCGACGGCATCGGGTTCGGCGTGGCGGCGCTGCTCGCCGTGGGCGTGCTCTGGGTGGTGGCCTGGCTGCTGATGGTCGTCGCGCGGCGCGTGGTGCGCCCCCGCTGGCCGTTCGTGCTGCGCCACGGCGTGGCCAGCCTGTACCGCCCCGGGAACCAGACGCGCGCCGTGATCCTCTCGCTGGGGTTCGGCGTGTTCCTGGTGAGCACGCTCTACCAGGCGCAGAAGAACCTGCTCGGGCAGATCAACCTGCACCTGGACCAGGTCCGGGCCAACGTGGTGTTCTTCGACGTGCAGAACGAGGAGGCGCCGGGCGTGGACTCGATCATCCGCGCCGGGCACTACCACATCGAGCAGACGGTGCCGATCGTGCCGATGCGGATCGCGTCCATCGACGGCAGGACGCCCGACCAGCTGATGGCCGAGAGCCTGCCCGGGCGGATGGCCAACCAGCCGCGCCGCCGCCGGCCGCGCTGGGCCCTGCGGCGCGAATACCGGTCCACGTACCGCGACACTCTCGACGCCACGGAGCGCATCGTGGCCGGCCGCTGGTTCGACGCGACGCAGGACACGATGTCGCAGGTGTCGCTCGACTCCGGGCTGGCCGACGAGCTGGGCGTCGTCGTGGGCGACACGATCACGTGGGACGTGCAGGGCGTGAAGGTCGAGACGCGGGTGACGAGCCTGCGCGAGGTGAACTGGGCGCGGTTCCAGCCCAACTTCTTCGTCGTCTTCCAGCCCAAGGCGCTGCTGCACGCGCCGCAGCAGTTCGTGTTCCTGGCCTACGCCCCCACGCCGCGCGACGTGGCCGAGCTGCAGCGCGACGTGGTGGTGAAGTACCCCAACGTGTCGAGCCTCGACCTCTCACTGGTGCAGAAGACGATCGCCGACGTGCTGGGCAAGGTGACCACGGCGATCCGGTTCATGGCGCTGATCAGCCTGCTGCTCGCCGTGCCGGTGCTGTTCAGCGCGGTGGCGGCCACGCGCCGCGAGCGGCTGCGCGAGGGCGTGCTGTTCAAGACGCTGGGCGGCACGCAGCGCCAGATCGGACGCATCATGCTGGCCGAGTACGCGCTGCTGGGCGGGCTGGGCAGCGTGGCCGGCGTCGTGCTCTCGGTGGGCGGCGCGTGGGCGCTGATGCACTGGGTCTTCCAGACACCCTACCACCCGGCGGTGGTGCCGGCGCTGGTCGTGAGCGTGGGGATGACGGTGCTGGCCGTGGCGATCGGACTGCTCACCAGCCGCGAGGTGTTCTCGGCGACGCCGATGCAGCAGCTGACGGTGGACCGTTAACGGTTGACGGTCAACGGTCAGCTGTTGAGCGTCAACATCCGCGCGATCGACCGCAGCAGCACCGTCTCGTCCACGATCGGCTTGGTCACGTAGTCGTCGAAGCCCGCGCGGAGGTACTTCTCCCGGTCGCCGGCCATGGCGTGCGCGGTGAGCGCGATGACGGGAAGCGTTCGCAACGCGACGTCGTCGCGGATGTGCGCCAGGATCTGCAGGCCGTCCATGCCGGGCAGCGAGATGTCGAGCAGCACGACGTCCGGGCGCTGCCGCGCGAACGCCTCCAGGGCATCCTCGCCATTGTCGTATTCGACCACGGTGTAGGTGTCGCCCAGGATCGCGCGCAAGAGCAGCCGGTTGTCCGGATTGTCCTCGACGACGGCCACGGCCGGCATCACGCGCGGCCCTCGCGGACCGCGGCGAGCGCGGCGCGCACGGCCTCGAACTCGCCGTCGAGCGCCGGGAGGAGTCCCGCG
>JBJKPA010000150.1:0-2597 GCA_046706905.1 Gemmatimonadaceae bacterium | reverse complement strand
GTCGCGCGCCGAGGTGGCCCGGCGCGTCGCCGTGGTGACGCAGCGTGAGGAGCTGGCGTTCCCGACGCCGGTGCGCGACTACATCGCGCTGGGGCGCTTCCCGCATCGCGGCGCCTGGCGGGCCACGGTGGCCGCCGATCATGAGGCCACCGGGCGGGCCGTCGCGCTCGCCGGCGTCGAGCCGCTGCTCGACCGCGCGGTGGACACCCTCTCCGGCGGCGAGTGGCAGCGCACGCGCATCGCGCGCGCGCTGGCGCAGGGCGGGGAGGCGATCGTGCTCGACGAACCGACGACCTACCTCGACATCGCCCACGAGATGGAAGCCTTCGAATTGCTCGGCCAGCTCGCGCATGCGGGCATGGCCGTGCTGTTGGTGAGCCACCAGCTCAACCTGGTGGCGCGATTCGCCGATTTGCTGGTGCTGCTGCACGACGGGTCCGTGGCGGCGTCCGGGGCACCGGATGACGTCATGCGGGGAGAGATCCTCGAGCGCGTGTACGGGTGGCCACTCGTGGTCACGCGCGATCCCGCCGTGGGCGCACCGGCGCTCGTGCCGCTCCGCGGACGCACGCGCGCGGTGCCGCCGTCCACCCTTCCACCACTCCGACTATGAACAGACTGTCGTACCCGCTCGTGCCGTTACTCGTCGCGCTGGCCACCCCTGTGCTCCTCCGGGCACAGGCGCGCGATACGGCGCGGGTCCAACCCGTCGTGACCACCGCCACCCGCGTCCCCGTTGCGCAGCGCGACGTCCCCGCCGCGGTCACCGTCATCACCGGCGCGCAGCTTCGCGCGCTGGGCATCGCCACCGTGGCCGAGGCGCTGGCCGGCACCCCCAGCGCGATGATCGCGCAGACCGGCTCGTTCGGCGGTGCCACGTCGCTGTTCCTGCGCGGCGGCGAGAGCGACTACGTGAAGGTGCTCGTGGACGGCGTGCCCGTGAACGACCCGGGCGGCGCCATCGACCTGAGCACGCTGACCACCGACAACGTGGACCGCATCGAGATCGTGCGGGGCCCGGCGAGCGTGCTCTACGGCGCCGACGCGATGAGCGGCGTCGTGCAGATCTTCACTCGAGGCGGTACCACCCCCTCGCGGCTCACCATGGACCTGCGCGGCGGGACCTACCACACGGGCGACGCCTCGGTGTCGCTGCGCGGCGGCATTCCGCTCACCGGTGGCCCGCGCGCCGGCTACTCGCTGGACGTGGCGCACCACCTCACCGACGGGATCTACCCGTTCAACAACCGGTTCGACGAGACCGTCGTCAGCGGCACGGCCGACATCGCCCCCGGCGCGAACGACAGCCTGCGCCTGTCGCTGCGCTACACCGACTCGCGCTACCACTATCCCACCAACAGCGGCGGGGACGTCGTGGACTCGAACGCCTTCGACTCGGGCGATCGCGTGGTGCTCGGCGCGTCGTACGGGCATGCGTTCTCGCGGGTCGCGTCGCTCACCGTGCGGCTCGCCTCCGACGAGACCGACGGCGGCACGACCGACCGGCCCGACACCGTGGGCGGCGACCTCTACCTGTCGCTCGATCAGATCCGGCGCCACAGCGCCGAGGCCCAGCTCAACCTGCGCGATCCCGCGGGGCGCGGCGTGCTCACCGTGGGCGCCACCGCGTCGGCGTCGGACGAGAACTCACAGCTCCAGGGATCGTCGAGCGGGTTCGCGTACACCTCGACCTTCTCCGCCTACCGCCGCACCAACGCCGGCTACGCGCAGCTCCTCTACACGGGGTTGCCGCGCCTCACCGTGGTCGCCGGCGCGCGCGTGGACGACAACCGCGAGTTCGGCGCCTTCGGCACCTGGCGCGGCGGCGTGAACTACATCACCGCCGCGGGCACGCGGCTGCGCGCCAGCGTCGGTACGGCGTTCCGCGCGCCGAGTTTCTACGAGAACTTCTCCACCGGCTACGTCACCGGGAATCCGCACCTGCGCCCGGAGCACGCCATGAGCTGGGACGCGGGCGTCGAGCAGCCGTTCCTGACCGGCCGGCTCACCCTCGGCGTGACGGCGTTCTCGCAGACCTTCCGCGACATGATCGACTACACCGGCGGCACGACGGCCTGCGGGTACAGCTACTGCAACGTGGCGCGAGCGCGCGCGTCGGGGCTCGAGTACCAGGCCACGGCCGCCATCACGTCCGCGATCTCGGCGGGCGCGGGGTTCACGCATCTCGACACGCGCGTGCTCACCGCCGGGTTCGACACGACGAGCGGCGGGCTGTACCACCTCGGCCAGTCCCTGATCCGCCGCCCCACGACGAGCTGGAACGCCGGGCTGTCCGCCGCGTCGCCGACGGTGGGGTCGCTCGACCTGCGCGTGTCGTACGTCGGCGCGCGCGCCGACCGCGACTATCGCGTGTATCCCGCGGTGCCGGTCACGCTGCCGGCGTACACGCTCGTGGATCTCGGCGGAACGTATCCCGTGGACCGCACCGCCGACGGCCGCGGCACGACCCTCACGCTGCGCATCCAGAACCTCACCGGCGTGCGCTACCAGTCCGTGTTCAACTTCCTGGCGCCCGGGCGGATGATTCTCCTCGGTCTCCGGCTCACGACGTAAGTCGCGCCGGGCCGGCATCAAGA
>JBJKPA010000149.1:0-5674 GCA_046706905.1 Gemmatimonadaceae bacterium | reverse complement strand
CGTCTCGCCGCCGGGCTGCCGCGCGTGCTGCTCGACGACGTCCCGCGTACGGCCCGCTGGCTGTCCGGCGGCGAGACGCGCGACGTGGACCTCGGCTCGCACCACGGGCTCGCGCTCGAGGGCGAGCGGGGCGCCGAGGGGCGCGACGAGGAGGCGGTGGTCGTGTACACCTCCGCGATGGCCGGGCAGCCGCTCGGGGCGATCGTCACCCACCGCAATCTGCTCGCCAACGCCTGGAGCACGGTCGAGGCGGTGGGCCAGGACGCGGGCCACCACGTGCTGGCCCTATTACCGTTCTCTCATCTCTTCGGGCTCACCGTCACCGGGATGGCGCCGCTGCTCGCCGGGGCGAGGGTGACCACGATGGCGCGGTTCCACCCGGGGCGCGCCGCCGAGCTGCTGGCCGCGGGAAGCGTCACCGAGGTGGTGGGCGTGCCGGCGCTGTTCCGCGCCCTGCTCACGGCCGTCGAGCGGCGCGGCGTCGGGGTCGGCGCGCTGCGCGTCTGCATCTGCGGCGGCGCGCCGCTGCCCCGTGAGCTGCAGGACCGCTGGTTCGACGTCACCGGCGTCGAGCTGCGGCAGGGGTACGGCCTCACCGAGGCCGCTCCGGTGTGCCTGTTCAACCGGCCGGACCGGCCGAACGCCCGCGGCACCATGGGCATTGCGTTCCCCCACGTCGAGGTCACGATCCGCGCCCCGCTCGCCGGCGGCGCCCGCCTCACCCCCGAGCTGGCCCGCGGCACCTCGGGCGAGATCTGCGTGCGCGGCGCGAACGTCTTCCGCGGCTACGTGTCGGGCGGCGGGGCCGGGCTCGCCGTGAGGGACGGCTGGCTCTACACCGGCGACCGCGGCGCCATGGCGCCCGACGGCACCGTCGCCTTCCACGGCGTCCTCAAGGCGATGTTCACGCGCAACGGATTCAACATCTATCCCGAGGAGATCCGCCACGCCGTGCGCGAGCTGCCCGGGGTGCGCGACGTCGTCGTGCGGGCCGTGCCGGAGCCGACGCGCGAGCACGACATCGCGCTCGAGGTGCACGGCGCCGTCACCGCCGACGAGGTACGGGCCTGGTGCGAGCGCCGGCTCAGCGCCTACAAGCAGCCGGTCAGCGTGGTGGTCAACGGCTGACGGTCCACCGTTGGCGGTTGACGGTCAACCGTCGACCGTCAGGGGCAGGCTGCGTACCGAAATCGGCGTCTTGGCGGTCAGCACCAGCTCGCCGGCCGTCATCGCCTGCTCCACCGCCGTGATCACGTCGGGGTCGAACTGGTGGCCGGCGTTGCGCCGCAGCTCCTCCACCGCGCCCTCCAGGGTCTGCTCGGCGGCGCGGTAGGGGCGGCCGCTCGTAATCGCGTCGATGGCGTCGGCCGCCGCGGCGATGCGGGCCTCGAGTGGAATCGAGCGTCCGTTCAATTGATCCGGCACCCCCTTGCCGTCCATGCGCTCGTGGTGCGACCGCACGATATTGAGCGCCACCGGCGCGTCGCCCAGCAGCGGCGCGAGGATCCGCCAGCCGACCACCGGGTGGATCATGATGTGCTCGTACTCCTCCGGGGTCAGGCGCCCGCGCTTGTTGAGCACCTCCTCGCGCACACCGATCTTGCCCAGGTCGTGCACGTGTCCGCCCAGCTCGATCTGCCAGATCATCTCGGCGTCCAGCCGGAGCCGGTGCGCGATGACCGTGGAGTAGCGGGCCACGCGCACCGAATGGCCGCGCGTGTAGGGATCCTTCACCTCCAGCGCCTCGGCCAGCGACTGGATGCCGGTGAGGAACAGCTCCTCGAGCCGCCGTGCCTGCGCCTGCACCCGCTCCTCGAGCCGCTCCTGGTAGTCGCGGTTCTCGAGCACGAGGCGGCGCCGCTCCAGCGCCTGTGCCACGCGCGCCCGCACTTCCTCGAGGTGGAACGGCTTGGTGAGGTAGTCCATGGCGCCGATCGCGAGGCACTTGACCGCGACGTCCACGTCGGCCACCGCGGTCAGCATGATCACCGCCGTGTCGGGATAGCGCCCACGGATCTCGCGCAGCAGCTCGATCCCGTCCACGTGGGGCATGCGCAGGTCGGAGATGACCAGCGTCACGCGGTGCGATTCCAGATACTCGAGGGCCTCGCGCCCGTGCGCCGCCTCGAAACACTCGAAGCCGTCGCCCCGCATCAGGTGCACCAGCACCTGGCGCAGCGGCGCCTCGTCATCCACGATCAGGCACGATGCCCGTCCGACCTGTTCCATGCGCTCTCCGCGCCCGCCCCGCGGCGCTCGCCGCTCACCACCGCGGCGGTTATCTTACGTCCGTCACCCACCTACCGAGTATCGGCATGACGCGCGTTTACGACGACGACCTCGCCGCCGGCTTCGCGACCCGCGCGGTGCACGCGGGCCAGCGCCCCGAACCCCTCGCCGGCGCCATTATGACTCCCGTATACCTGACCTCCACCTACGTGCAGGAGGCCCTGGGACACAATAAGGGGTACGAATATGCGCGCGGCAAGAACCCCACCCGGGAAGCGCTCGAACGGAACGTAGCCGCTCTGGAGGGGGCCCGCCATGGATTCGCCTTCTCGAGCGGTCTCGGATGTGTGGACTCCATCATGAAGCTGTTCCGTGCGGGCGATCACATTGTGTGCGGCGAGAACGTGTACGGCGGCACCTTCCGTTTGTTCGATAAGATCCTGCAGCCCATGGGGCTGCGGTTCAGCTACGTGGACACCCGCGACCCCCAGCGCGTGGCCGACGCCCTCACGCCCGCCACCCGCGCCGTCGTCGTCGAGACCCCGACGAACCCGCTCATGCGCCTCACCGACCTCGCCGCCGTCTCCGAGGTCGCCCGCCGCGGCCATGCGCTGCTCATCGTGGACAACACCTTCGCGTCGCCCTTCTTCCAGCAGCCCTTCAAGCTCGGCGCCGACATCGTGTTCCACTCCACCACCAAGTACCTCAACGGCCACAGCGACATGGTGGGCGGCATCGCCCTCGTCAACGACGACGACCTCGCCACCCGCCTCGCCTTCATTCAGAACGCCGCCGGCGCCGTGCCCGGCCCCCTCGACTGCTGGCTCGCCCTGCGCGGCACCAAGACGCTCCACCTGCGCATGCCGCGCCATGACGCCAACGGACGCGCCGTCGCCGCCTGGATCGCCGAGCGCGTCGGCGCCGAGAACGTCAACTACATCGGGCTCCCCACGCACCCCCAGCACGACCTCGCCAAGCGCCAGATGACCGGGTTCGGCGGCATGATGAGCGTCGAGATGGGCACGAAGGAGCGCGCCGCCCACGTCCTGGGCCGCGTCCACGTCTTCTCCCTGGCCGAATCCCTGGGCGGCGTCGAATCGCTGATCAGCCACCCCGCCATGATGACCCACGCCTCCGTGGAACCCGAGCGCCGCGCCGAGCTGGGAATCACCGACGGCCTCATCCGCCTCTCCTGCGGCGTCGAGGACATCCAGGACCTGCTCGCCGACCTCGAACACGCGTTTGAGGGACTTCCCGGGCTCGGCGCGGCCGCCGGATCGGCCCGCCAGGCCCGGGCAGGGGCGGGGGCGGCGACACCGGCGTGACCGCCCCTCCGTAGGGACTTGAAACGATGATCGCGAGGGGCGCCCGCCCGCCGCGGGGCTCCTCCTGCTCCATCACTTCTGCCGCGTCCCGACCATGCCTCGCACAACGCTCACTCAGATCTCCCCGCGCACCTGGGAACACCCCGCCGACCGTGCGGCCCTGAACACCCTTCGCGCGATCCCCGGCTTCGACGAGGTCGTCCGCAAGGTCGCCAGCTTCTTCGGCGAGCGCGGCATCCGACAGCTCTTCCTGGCCAACGCCGTCAAGGTCAGCGAGCACCAGCGGCCCACCCTCAACGCGATGTGGACCGAGGTGCTCGAAACCCTCGACTGGCCCACGCGCCCCGAGCTGTACGTCGCCCAGACACCGGTCGTGAACGCCTACGCCGTCGGGTTCGAGGAGCCGTTCGTGATCATGAACTCGGCCCTCCTCGAGCTCCTCGACGAGGAGGAGCAGCGCGTGATCCTGGCCCACGAGCTGGGCCACATCATGAGCGGCCACACCACCTACCGCACCATCGCCATCATCCTCCTCACGGTGGGCATCAGCAACCTCCCCTTCCTCGCCGGCCTCGCCCTGCTCCCCTTCCAGCTCGCGCTGCTCGAGTGGTATCGCATGAGCGAATTCTCCTGCGACCGCGCCGGACTCCTCGGCGGCCAGGACCTGAACGTCGCGATGCGCGGGTTCATGAAGCTCGCCGGCGGCAAGGCGACCTCCGAGAGCGAGGAGAGCCTGGACGAGTTCATGCGCCAGGCCGAGGAGTACGAGATGGGCAGCGGCTGGGACACGGTGTTCAAGGTCCTGAACACCGCCCTGCGCGACCATCCCTTCAACACCGTGCGCGCCGCCGAGCTGCTCAAGTGGCACAAGAGCGGGCAGTACGACGCCATCCTCCTCGGCACCTACCAGCGCCGGGACGACCACGACCGGCCGCTCAGCGACGACTACGCCGACGCCGCCGGCTACTACGGCGAGCAGACGCGCTCCGCCGTGCGCCAGATGGGAGACATGCTCAACCGCGCCAAGACGGCGTTCGAAGACGCCTGGCGCGGCACGCCGAAATGAACGTTCTGATCGTCGGGGGCGGCGGGCGCGAGCACGCGCTCGCCTGGAAGCTCAAGCAGGACGATCCCTCCCTCTCGCTGGTCGCAGCGCCCGGCAACCCCGGCATCGCCGAGTTGGCCGAATGCGTGAACGTCGCGGTGACCGACGTCGAGCGGCTCGCCGCGCTGGCCGCCGAGCGGCGCGCCGACCTCACGGTGGTCGGCCCCGAGGCTCCGCTCGCCGCGGGCATCGTGGACCGCTTCCGCGCCGCCGGCCTCCCCATCTTCGGCCCTACGCAGGCCGCCGCCGAGATCGAGACCTCCAAGGCGTTCGCCAAACGGCTCATGCTCGACGCCGCCGTGCCCACCGCCCGCGCCGAGGTGTTCTCCACCGTCCTCGAGGCCCGCGAGTGCGCGCGGCGCTACGGTGCGCCGGTCGTGATCAAGGCCTCGGGACTCGCCGCCGGCAAGGGCGTCATCGTCTGCGAGACGCTGGAGCAGGCCGACGCCGCCATCGAGTCCATGCTCGTCGGCAACGCGTTCGGCGAGAGCGGGCACCAGGTGCTGGTCGAGGAGTTCATGGCGGGCGAGGAGGTGTCCGTGCTGGCCCTCACCGACGGCACGCGCGTGCTGTCGCTCGTTCCGGCCCAGGACCACAAGCGCCTCCTGGCCGGCGACCGCGGCCCGAACACCGGCGGCATGGGCGCCTACGCCCCCGTCACGCTCGGCGCGCGCGCCGGCACGGTGGCGGCCGAAAATACGGATTTGCTCAACACGGTCGAGACGCGGGTGCTGCTCCCCACCCTGGCCGCGATGCGGGACGGCGGCCGCCCCTTCACCGGGCTCCTCTACGCCGGGCTCATGATCACCGCAGACGGCCCGAAAGTCGTGGAGTTCAACGCCCGCTTCGGCGATCCCGAGGCCCAGGCCGTGCTCCCGATCGCCGACGTGGGGCCGTCGCTGTTCGAGGTCATGCGGAGCGTCGCCCGCGGCGAGGGCATTCCCGCCGGCGCGCGGTGCCGCGCCGCCGGCCACGCCGTGACGACGGTGCTCGCCGCCGCCGGCTATCCGGAGAA
>JBJKPA010000148.1:0-3463 GCA_046706905.1 Gemmatimonadaceae bacterium | reverse complement strand
ATGCAGGTCGTGGTCGTGAAGACCGACGCCAACGGCAACATCGACGTCGCCGACCTCGAGGCGAAGGCCAAGGAGCACGCCGACCGGCTGGCCGCCCTGATGGTGACCTATCCGTCCACGCACGGCGTGTTCGAGACGGCGATCACCGACATCTGCCGCATCGTGCACGCGCACGGCGGGCAGGTCTATCTCGACGGCGCGAACATGAACGCCATGGTCGGGCTGGCCCGGCCGGGCGACATCGGCGCCGACGTCTGCCATCTCAACCTGCACAAGACGTTCTGCATTCCGCACGGCGGCGGCGGGCCGGGCATGGGCCCGATCGGCGTGGCCAAGCACCTGGTGCAGCACCTGCCGGGGCACGCGGTGGTGGACATCGGCAACCGGAGCGGCGCGGTGTCGTCGGCGCCGTGGGGGAGCCCGAGCATCCTCCCGATCTCGATGATGTACATCGACATGATGGGCGGCGAGGGGCTCACGAAGGCCACCAAGATGGCGATTCTCAACGCGAACTACGTGGCCAAGCGGCTCGAGCCGCACTACCCGGTGCTCTACAAGGGCGCCAACGGGTGCATTGCGCACGAGTGCATCATCGATCCGCGGGCGCTCAAGGCGTCGGCCGGCGTCGAGGTCGAGGACATCGCCAAGCGGCTCATGGACTACGGCTTCCACGCGCCGACGGTCTCGTTCCCGGTGGCCGGCACGCTGATGATCGAGCCCACGGAGAGCGAGCCCAAGGGCGAGCTGGACCGGTTCTGCGACGCGCTGATCGCGATCCGCGAGGAGATCCGCGAGATCGAGAACGGCGTGGCCGACCGGGCCGACAATCCGCTCAAGCACGCGCCGCACCCGGCGCATCGCGTGGTGGCCGACCACTGGCCGCACGCGTACTCGCGCGAGCGGGCGGCCTATCCGGTGGCCTGGCTGCGGGATCACAAGTTCTGGCCGGCCGTGGCGCGGGTGGAGAGCGCGTACGGGGACCGGAATCTGATCTGCGCGTGCCCGCCGATGGAGGAGTACGAGATGGAGGCGGTGGGGGATTGAACCGCGGCCCCGCCGCCCCCCAACGGAAGGCTGAGGGCCGGTAGCTGACAGCTGTGAGCCGTCGGCAACTACGACAGGACCCTCCTCAACTCATCCCACGGATGAACTGAGGGGGGTCCTGTGTGCAGTTGTTGCAGACAGCTGATGGCTGATAGCCGCCGGCTCTCAGCCTTCAGTTATCGGTTGTCGCCGTTCACTCGCCCAAATGCGCCGTGTACGCCGCCGCATTCAACAGCGCATCCTTCTCGGCGGCATTCGCCAGCTTGAGCTTCACCATCCACCCGTCGCCGTACGGCGACGTATTCACCAGCGCCGGCTCGCCGTCCAGGCGGCCGTTCACTTCCACGACCTCGCCGGCCACGGGAGAGAACAGCTCGGACACGGCCTTGACCGCCTCGATGGTGCCGAAGGCGTCGTGCTTGCCGAACTTGGCGCCGACCTTGGGCAGCTCGACGTACACCACGTCGCCCAACTCGCCCTGCGCGTAATCGGTGATCCCCACCGTCACGACGTTCGGGTCGTCGGTGGCCTTCAGATACTCGTGATCTTCTGTATAGAGCAGATCCTGCGGAATCTCGGACACGGGAACTCCCTGAAACGGAGGATTGTGCGGGGAGTCTACCCGGGCGCGCCGAGCGCTGTCAAGGAACGCCGGCCGCCTCGCGCGCCTCGGCCGCCGCGACGAGCGACGTCCACGCCGCGTCGACCTGCTGCGCCAGCTGCTCCTGCGTGCCGGCGTTGTGGATCACGCGGTCGGCCCGCGCCCGCTTGAGCTCCGAGGGCATCTGCGCGGCGATCATCGCCATTGCCTCGGCGGCGCCCAATCCGCGCTCCGAGACCACCCGCTCCAGCCGGACCGGCCGCGGCGCGTCCACCAGCACCACCATGTCGAACCGATCCACCATCTTCTTCTCGAACAAGAGCGGGATGTCGCAGATCACGATCCGGTCGCCGCGCTCGCGGGCCGCCGCCACGGCCACCGCCCGCAGGCGCTCGACCTCCGGGTGAACGATCCGGTTGAGCGCCTCGAGCTGTTCGGGGTCGTTGAACACGATCCCCCGGAGCTTGGCCCGGTCCAGCGCGCCGTCCGGCCCCAGCACCCCGGTGCCCCACCGCTCGACGATCACCTTGAGCGCCTCGCTCCCCGGCTCCACGGCCTTCCGGGCCAGGTCGTCGGCGTCGATGAGCGTGGCTCCCCGGTCCGCCAGCATGGCGGCGACGGTGGATTTGCCGGCGGCGATGTTGCCCGTGAGCCCGACGAGAAGCATGGAACGGTGGTCCGCGGTGGAGGATTGGGTGCCTCCGGCCAAGCTAGGGAGGCGGTTCGGGGGCGTCAACGGAATTTGCCCTACAGGAGCGGAACCTGCCCCTCGTCGGGTCGGGGAACCTCATGACAGGCCCGGCAGCGGGCCTCGTAGGCCTCCTCGCCCCCGACCATGATGATCGGCGACGCATACGGGGCGGGCCTCCCGTCGATCAGCCGCTGATTCCGGCTGGCCGGGTTCCCGCACCGGACGCAGATCGCGTGGAGCTTGTCCACGATCTCGGCGATCGCCATCAGCTCCGGCATGGCGCCGAAGGGCTCGCCCCGGAAGTCCGTATCGGTGCCGGCGATGATCACCCGCAGCCCGCGCGAGGCGAGGTCGGTGGCCAGCGGCACGATGCGCTCGTCCAGGAACTGGGCCTCGTCGATCGCCACGACCTGCGTGTCCACGTGGATGTGCGACGCGATCTGGGCCGCGGTGTCCACGGGAATCGCCTCCGTCGTGCGCCCGTCGTGGCTCGACACGTTGTAGATCCCGGCGTACCGCTCGTCGAGGTGCGATTTGAACACCTGGACGCGCCGCCGGGCGATCGTCGCCCGGCGCACCCGGCGCAGCAGCTCCTCGCTCTTCCCGCTGAACATCACGCCGGCAATGACTTCGATCCACCCGCCGCGGGCGGTGAAGTACGTATCCGACGTCACCGGCGGGAGTCTCCGGAGCGGCGGGGGCCGCCCGGGCGAGTCGAGCGCGGGGGACGTGGCGGCCGGTCCGACTCCAGGCGGGCGTTGATCTGCCGCCCCTTGATCGTCGTGCCGGTGAGCTGCTGGGCGACCGTCTGGGCGACGGCCTCCGGCACCTCCACCAGGGCGTGCCGCTCCCGCAGCTCCACGCGGCCCACGTCGGCGCCGGTCAGCCCGCCGATCGCCGTGATCGCCCCCACGAGGTCGCCGGCCCGAATGCCGTCGATCTCGCCGGCGTTCACGAACAGCCGCGTCATCCGCGACGGCCCGGCGGCCCCCGTCGCGCTCGGCGACGGAGGGCTGCGCTCGGCCTCGAGCAGGTGCAGCGCCGCGGCGGCGATCTCCAGGCCGTCGTATTCGCCGAGCAGCGGCTCGAGCGTGAGCACGTCGCGCGCCGCGGCGCCCGACGCGAGC
>JBJKPA010000147.1:0-3545 GCA_046706905.1 Gemmatimonadaceae bacterium | reverse complement strand
CGTGCCGGCGCGCGCCCAGCGCGTGCGCGGCCGGGTCGTGGACCCGGCGGGCGAGCCGCTGGACGCCGCCGAGCTGCAGGTCATCGGCGACACGTCTCACGTGGTCAGCGGCACGTTCGGAACGTTCGACCTCGGCGTGCTCCCGCCCGGGATGCACCTGGTGCGCGTGCGGCGGATCGGCTTCCGGCTGACGGTCGTGCCGGTCATGGTGCCGATGGCGAGGTCCTCGCTCACGATCACGATGACGCCGCTGCCGGTGGAGCTCGATACCGTGCACACGCGGCTGCTCGAGCAGCAGCTGCCGCGGCTCTTCCTGCGCATGGAGGAGCATCTGGGCGCGGCGGCGTTCGGGCCGGACCTGATGAAGAGGTATCCCGGCCGCTCGCTGGACGAGATCCTCCACCTGGACTTGCCGCTGTGGCAGCAGCTGGCCGGGGGCCTGTACTTCGGATGCGGCGTGAAGGCATACATCGACGGCCAGCCGGTGCCGAAGCCGCTGGGCACGGACTGGGCACGCACGCTCTCGCCGACGGGCAACAAGGCCGCGCCCGCCGCGTTCGACCTCGATCTCTACCAGTACGTGGCGATGCGCGACGTGGCGGCGGTGGAGGTGTTCGATTCGCCCGACTTCGTGGACGAACCGGAACTCGACGCCAACCGGGACAGTCTCCCGGCCGGCTCGTGCAAGCGCATCATCCTGATCTGGACCAACGGCTACCAGCAGCAGAAGTGGGCCGGGCACTGAGTCCGGCAGCCGTCCTCCCACGCGCCGGGTGAGGGACCGCGCGCGACCGGTTCCCGCTCTTACGCCGGCCGGGAATCGGCGATAAGCTCCCGACGCCCGCCCCCCCCGCTCCGAGCCCGCGAGGTCCCGCCCGATGTCCGATTCCCCTGCCCCGTCCGCCCCCGGGAAGTTGCACGCGTACCACTGGCTGGCCGCCGTGCCGATCGTGGTGATGCTGGCCGGCATCCCGTTCGCCAACCGCGTGGAGCCCTACGTGTTCGGGCTGCCCTTCCTGATGGCGTGGATCCTGGCGTCGGTCGTGCTCACGTCGGCGGCGATGGCGGTGGTGTACCGGCTGGACCGGCGCCGCGAGGGGCAGGACCGATGACGGCGCCGCTCGTCATCCTGGCCGTGACGTTCGCGACGGCGATCGCGCTGGGGCTCGCCGCGCGCCGCGGCCACACGATGAACCTCGAGCAGTGGAGCGTGGGCGGGCGCGGGTTCGGCACGATCTTCGTGTTCCTGCTCATGGCCGGCGAGATCTACACGACGTTCACCTTCCTCGGCGGGAGCGGGTGGGCCTACGGCAAGGGCGGGCCGGCGCTCTACATCCTCTGCTACGGCGCCTCGGCATATGCGTTGTCATATTTCGTGCTGCCGCCGATCTGGCGCTACGCCAAGGCGCGGGGGCTCCTGTCGCAGGCCGACTTCTTCGCCGCCAAGTACGACAGCCCGGCGCTGGGGGCCCTGGTCGGACTCGTGACGGTGGCGGCGCTCGTGCCGTACCTCGTGCTCCAGCTCAAGGGGCTGGGCATCATCGTCTCCGAAGCGTCGTACGGACGGGTCACGCCGACGGCGGCGGTGTGGGCCGGCACCGCGGCCCTCATTCTATATGTAGTGGTCTCGGGCGTGCGCGGATCGGCGTGGACCGCCGCCCTCAAGGACCTGATGATCCTGAGCGTGGCGGTGGTGATCGGCATCTACCTGCCCATCCACTACTACGGCGGCTACCGGGCGATGTTCGCCGCCATCGACCGCGCCCGCCCCGGCTTCCTCACCCTCCCCGCGTCGGGGATGAGCGCGTCGTGGTTCATCTCCACCGTGCTGCTCACGACGGTGGGGTTCTACATGTGGCCGCAGTTCTTCGCCGGCGCGTACACGGCGAAGAACGAGGACGTGTTCCGCAAGAACGCCATCGTCCTGCCTCTCTACTCGCTGGTCATCCTCTTCGTGTTCTTCGCCGGGTTCGCCGCCATCCTCCGGGTGCCGGGGCTCCGGGGTCCGGACGGGGACCTGTCGCTGCTCCGGATCTCGGAGCAGACCTTCGCGCCCGGGTGGGTGGGCGTGATCGGCGCCGCCGGGCTCCTCACCGCGCTCGTGCCGGGCTCGATGATCCTGCTCACCGCGGCCACGATCCTCGCCCAGAACGTGTACCGCGTGGCGGTGCCCACGGCGACCGACCGCACGGTGTCGCGCCTCGCACGGTCGTTCGTCCCGTGCGTCGCGCTCTTCTCGGTGTGGCTGACCCTGCGCGGCGGCGAGGCGATCGTCCCCCTCCTGCTCATGGGCTACAACCTGGTGACGCAGCTCTTCCCGTCGCTCATCCTGTGCCTGGGCGAGCGCCCGCTCGTGACCAGGGCGGGCGCCGCGGCGGGGATCGTGGCCGGCGAGGCGACAGTGGCCTACCTCACGATGAGCGGCGCCTCGGTGGCGAGCCTCGCCCCGTGGGCGCCGCAGGCGGTGAAGGACCTCAACGTCGGCATCGTGGCGCTGATCGTGAACTGCGTGGTGCTGGCGGCCGTCACGATGGCCGGGTCGGCCGGACGCCGCACGGAGCGGGCCGTGGGGTGATCGCGTGACGACGGCGGCCGGCAGGCGCCGCCCGTCCACCTTCCGCATCACGGTCCGCCTCGTGACCGTGGCGATCGCGATCGTGTACGCGATCGCCTTCCTCTCGCTGCTCGTGCAGGTCCGCGGACTCCTCGGCGCCGACGGCATTCTCCCGGCCGGCCGGTATCTCGACGCGGTGCGGCGCTACACGGGCGGCGCGGTCTCCGCCTGGCGCCAGGTGCCGTCGCTCGCCTGGCTCGCGCACGGCGACCCCGCGCTGATCGCCCTCTGCGCCGCCGGCGTTGCCTGTGCCCTGCTCCTCGCGCTCGACGTCGCGCCGCTGGCCAGCGCCTTCGGCGCCTGGCTGCTGTATCTGTCGCTCGAATCGGTGGGACAGGACTTCCTGGCCTTCCAGTGGGACATCCTCCTGCTCGAGGCGGGCTTCCTGCTGCTCTTCATCGTGCCGCTCGGCTGGCGGCGGCGCGCACGGATCCGCGCCGAGCCCTGGTTTCCCGCCGTCTGGCTCTTCTGGTGGCTGCTGTTCCGGCTGATTCTCGAGTCGGGAATGGTCAAGCTCTCCAGCGGCGACCCGAATTGGCGCAACCTCACCGCGCTGGCCTACCACTACGAGACGCAGCCCATCCCGAACCCGGTCGCCTGGTTCGCGTTTCAGCTCCCGCTCTGGTTCCAGAAGCTCTCGACGCTGCTGACGTTCGTGGCCGAGCTCGCGGTGCCGCCCCTGTTCCTGCTGCCGCGGCGCCCGCGGATCTTGGGCGGTGTGTTGCTGATCGGCTTCCAGGCGCTGATCGCGCTCACGGGGAACTTCGGGTTCTTCAACCTGCTCACCGTGGCCGTCGCCTGCGCGCTGTTCGACGACGCGTTCTGGTGCCGCCTGTTGCTGGGCCTCCCCGCCGGGCGCGCCCGCTCGTGGGGACGGCGAATCGTGCGGCGCGCGCTCGCCGCCGCGCGGGACGCGCGGGCCGCCGCCGAC
>JBJKPA010000146.1:0-9366 GCA_046706905.1 Gemmatimonadaceae bacterium | reverse complement strand
AGGGGCCCGCCCCCTTCCCGGTGCGAACCCCTCGCGTGTGTTCCCCCTGCTCCCTCGGAACTCCTGGAAGAGCGCCGTCGGTACAAGCGGCGTTCAGAAGTTCAGCCAGTAAGACCCCTTGATCAGGAAAGTGTTCCCAGGGTGCGCGCGAAAGAGATTCCGGTAGTCCCGCCCGAACTGGAAGGTGCCCGGATCGAGCCCGTCCTGCTCCCGGTCCTGCGACCAGACGAAGTAGAGGACGGATCCGGGCCGGTACTCCCACCGGACGACCGTGTTGGACCTCAACTGCTTGTAGTTGAACCCACTGAGCCCGCCCGGCAGCGCAAAGGGCTTGTACCGGTCCGCGAAGCTCGCGGCCCGCGGGTCGGCCAGCTCCACCCAGTCGGTGTAGGCACCGCTCGTCACGAACGGCTCGGCGTAGACCTGGAGGGAGAGGTTGGGGGTCGCCGTGAAGTTGAGCCGCATGGTGACCGACAGGAGCTTCTGGTCCAGGCGGGCGAAGGTATAGTGCGTCGTATCGGAGCCCACGGCGCCGTAGTTCCCGTACCACTGGGCGGCGCTCACGTTGTGGCTCCAGTTGACGCCGATGTCGGTGTTGAACCGGCTGGCCACGCGCAGGCTGACGTCGGGATTGAGGTTGAAGTTGGACGACCGCCCCTCGTCGCCGCTGCCCCAGTTGGCGAACAGCGACGGCACGACGGCGTTGCGGGCGTCGCCCATGACGCCGGCCCACCCCCACGCGCTGGGCGACTGGGCCACGGCCGGGCCGCCGCGCGAGCAGGTGGCGCAGTACGACAGCACGGCGTTGTCCACCCCCTGCCCGCCATTGACGAACCAGTTGTTGGGCAGCGTGAGGTTGAAGTTCACGTTGCCCCCCACGTCCTCGCGCATCCCGACCGCCGAGAAGTTGGTCCACTCGTTGAAGTTCACGCGGAAGTTGCGGTACCAGCGGGTGGGCGTGTTGAACGCGAGCTGGACCCAGGCGAACTGGTTCTGCGCGTTGGCCTGGGCCAGGAACCCGACGTCGTTGATCTCGAACCCCGGCGACAGGTACTGGTAGCCGATGTTGAAGCGCGTGATGTCGCCGCCGATCTTGTTGAGCGAGATCTCGGCGGACGTGCCGCCCAGCGAGGTGCGGGTGCTGTCGAACGCGACGCCGCCGTCGGGACGCTGGTAGTCGTGGACCTGGCTCTGCTGGGTGAGGGAGATGGCCTGGGCGGAGCCGGCCACCCGGCTGGCCGCCACGTACCCGTTCACGCTGAAGCGCCGGTCCAGGAACTGGTTCCGGAAGTCGAGGCCGCCGGCCAGCGCCTCGCGCCGCAGGTAGGGCGCGCTGAAGCCGTCCAGGTTGCGGTGCACGCTCGTCACCATGACGCCCACGCCGCCGGCCCCCTTCCGGAAGTCCTGCTGCAGCCGGCCCACGAAGTAGTTGGTCTGGGGCTCGATGGTCGCGCCCGCCGGTCCCTGCTCGCGCTGGGTCACGGCGTCGAGCACGCCGACCGAGGCGCCGCTGGCCAGCCGGCCGGTGAGCTTGCCGGCGCCGATGATCGTGGTCTGCTCCGGGTTCTCGTCGCCCGGATAGGTGCCGCTGAGCTGCGGCGCGCGGCCGATGCGCCGCGAGTAGAACAGCCCCGAGCAGATGCCGTTGTTGCAGTTGACGTCGAACCGGAAGAGGTTCTGCCCCTCGATGAAGAACGGGCGCTTCTCGGGGAAGAAGGTCTCGAAGGCGCTCAGGTTGAGCACCGACGGGTCGGCCTCCACCTGCCCGAAGTCGGGGTTCACGGTGGCGTCGAGGGTGAGGTTGGAGGTGAGGCCGTACTTGATGTCGGCGCCCACGGTGCCCAGGGTGCGCTGCTCGTAGCCCGTGCCGATCGGCGCGTTGGAGGTCTTGACCACGGTGTACGGCGAGATCTCGAGCCGGTGCGGCGAGGCCAGCCCCTTGAACCCCGGCACCTGCGCGAACTGCGAGGCGATGCCGGTGCGCGTGCGGCTGTACAGCGGCCAGCTGTAGCGTTCGCTGAACCGGGCCACGTCGCGGTCGATCATGATGCCGAAGGTGTTCTCCTTCTCCGACGGGTACCGCAACTGGCTGAGCGGGATCCGGAACTCGGCGGTCCACCCCAGCGAGTCGATGCGGGTGGCCACGTACCACACGCCGTCCCACGAGTCGTCCTCGTCGGCGTCGTTGTACGTGTAGTAGTCGCGCTTCACGCCGGCCGGGTTCACCGCGAACTCGAACCCGGTGCGCCGGTCGTCGTACGAGTCGATCATGATCTTGATCTGGTCCGACGCCGTCTTCACGTCGCGGCGGCTGAGCAGCGACACGATGCTGTCGGGGTGCGGATCGTAGGCGCGCACGAAGAAGTACAGGTTGTGCGCGTCGTAGGTGATGCGGGCCTCGGTGCGGAAGCGCGGATCGCCGTTGGGAACGGGATCGAACTCGCGGAAGTCGGTGATCACGAGGGCGGACTGCCAGGCGGGGTCGTTGCCGCGGTCGTCGATCTCGGGCGGCGCCATCGCCGGGCCCGGCATCACGAGCGCGCGGTCGGCGCCTCGCGGGGCGAGGCGGACGCGCGAGGCGGTGCGCAGCTCGGCCCCCTGCGCGCCGAGCGTGGCCGGCAGGACGAGGAGCGCGACGATGGTGGAACGGAGCATGGCGGTGCGGGCGTGGGGGGCGGCGGGGGGGCCGGAGGGCCGGAGGGCCGCGTCCGGCGACGGCGAACGGCGGCGTGCGTCGGTTGTACGCCATTGGACAACGGGCGTCCCACAAGGGTTGGGACTCCGGGGCCCGAGCGGTGTCCGCGATCGGTAAGGTTCGCGCAATGTTCTACGCGGGCAATTCGCGGCTTGTCGCATGGCCCATCGGGACCTAACTTGACGCGCGCTTTATAGAAGGACCGCCGCGCGGGACGAGCCGCCCGCGCGCTCATTTCGTCGCCGACAACGACGCCCTGTGCGTTCCAGGGAGGCCGGGCCATGACGCCACCTGACTACACTCCGGAAGACCGGCCGGTCGCGGCACTGCTCGCGCCCGACATCCTCGCGCTCCTCGACGACTCGCCGACCGCGGTCGGGACCGAGACCGAGGAGCTGCACGCCGCGGACCTGGCCGACGTCGCCGAGCTGCTGCCGCGCGACAAGGTCCCCGCCCTGCTCGCCGCGCTCCCGCCGCAGCGCGCCGCCGACGTGCTCGAATACCTCGACGAGGAGCTGCGCGCCGAGGTGCTCGAAGCGATGTCGGCGCGCCAGGCCGCCGCCCTCGTCACGGAGATGACGCCGGACGATCGCGCGGACACGCTCGAGGAGATCGAGGAGGAGCGGGCCGAGGAAATCCTGGCGGCGATCCCGGTCGAGGCCCGCCGCGAGACCGAGAAGCTGCTGGCCTACGAGCCCGACACGGCCGGCGGTCTGATGACGACGGAGTTCGTCTCCGTCCCCGCGACGATGCCGGTCGAGACGGCGCTGGCCGCGGTGCGCAACATCGCGCGCAGCGGGCGCCGCGAGGCGATGTACCAGATCTACGTGACCGACGAACGGGGCACGCTGGTGGGCGTGCTGTCGCTGCGCGAGCTGCTGGCCGCCCCCGAGGGCGCGCGGGTGGGCGACGTCGCCTGGACGGAGGTCGTGACGGTGAACGCGCCGGCCGACCGCGAGGAGGTGGCCCGCGTGATCTCGAACTACGACCTGGTGGCGGTGCCGGTGGTGGACGACGGCCACCACGTGCTCGGCGTGGTCACGGTGGACGACGTCATCGACGCGATCCAGGAAGAGCAGACCGAGGACATCCAGAAGCTGGGCGGCATGGAGGCCCTCGACGAGCCGTACATGTCCATCGGGTTCTGGCGCATGGTGTGGAAGCGCGGCGGGTGGCTGAGCTTCCTGTTCCTGAGCGAAATGCTCACCGCGAGCGCGATGGGCCACTTCGCCGACGACATCCAGAAGGTGGTCGCGCTGGCGCTGTTCATCCCGCTGGTCATGAGCTCGGGAGGCAACTCCGGCTCGCAGGCCACCTCGCTGATCATCCGCGCCATGGCGATCGGCGAGATCCGGCTGCGCGACTGGTGGCGCGTCGCGCTGCGCGAGATTCCCACGGGCGCCGCGATGGGCGCCGGGCTGTGCGTGCTCGGCATCATCCGCATCACGCTGTGGCAGAAGGTGGGATTCTACGATTACGGCGCCCACTTCTTCCTGATCGCGCTCACCGTGGGGTTCGCGCTCATCGGGATCGTGACGTGGGGCTCGTTCGCCGGGGCGATGCTGCCGTTCGTGATGAAGCGGCTGGGATTCGATCCGGCGAACTCGTCGGCGCCGTTCGTGGCGACGCTGGTGGACGTCACGGGCCTGGTCATCTTCTTCTCCGTCGCGCAGATCATCCTGCGCGGCACCCTTCTCTGACTTCTTTCCCCCCGGAGGCCCGCGACCGATGACGGCAATCGACGCACCCGCGACGACGCGGGCGTCGGGCTGGCGCGCCACCGGCTTCATCGTGATCAGCGCCACGGGGTTCGGCGCGATCCCGATCCTCACCTCGCTGGCCACCCACGCGGGCGCGTCGCTGCTCAACGCGCTGTCGTGGCGCTATCTGCTGGGCACGGTGATCCTGGCCCTGCTCGCCGGCCGGCTGTCGTCGCTGCGCGCGCCCTGGCGGAAGCTCCTCCCGGTGATCCTCCTGGCCGGCGGGGCACAGGCCTTCATCGCCTACGTGAGCCTCTCGGCGCTGGCCTACATCCCGGCGGCGCCGCTCAGCTTCCTCTTCTATACCTATCCCGCCTGGGTGGCCGTGATCGCCGCGGTGCGCGGGTCGGAGCGGCTCACGCCGCTGCGGCTGGTCGCCCTGGCGCTCTCGCTGGCCGGGATCACGCTGATGATCGGCGCGCCCAGCGTGGGCTCGCTGCACCCGATCGGGGTGGTGCTGGCGCTGGTATCGGCGTTCGCGTATGCGATGTACATCCCGCTCATCGGCTTCTACCAGGAGCAGATCTCGGAGACCATCGCCGCCGTGTATCCGGCGCTGGGCGCCGGGGTGATCCTGCTGCTGCTCGACCTGTTCACCAACCGCGCGACGCTGTCGCTGACGCGGGACGCCTGGCTGCCGATCGCGGCGCTGGGGCTCTGGTCCACGGCGATCGCGTTCACGGCCTTCCTGCGCGGGCTCCACGTGCTGGGGCCGGTGCGGACGGCGATCATCTCGACGATCGAGCCCTTCTGGACGGCGCTGCTCGGGGGCTGGGTGCTGGGGCAGCGGGTGACGGGGGCGACGTGGGAAGGCGGGGTGCTGATCGCCGCGGCGGTGGTGCTCCTGCAGCTCCGGCGAAACGGGGGCTCGGCCTAGGGGGGGGCCGCCCGCTCGCGCCGCTTGGTACGCGGATTAAGTTGAAGATGAGGGCACATGGAGGACCCCATGGAACAGACCAGTCTCAAGATCGAAGGAATGACCTGTCATCATTGCGTACATGCGGTGCAGAACCGCCTGTCGAAGATGCCGGGGGTGAAGGTGAACGAAGTGACGATCGGGGCAGCGAAGATCGAGCGGGATCCCCAGCTGGCGTCGATGGCGGCAATTGCTGAGGCGATTGCGGACGAGGGGTATACCTTAAGTACATAGAGCGCCGGCAAGGACAGCGCCGACAAGAACTGCGCCGGCAAAAACGGCGCGAACAAGACAAGCGCCGACAAGTACGGCGCTGGGAACTGAACGGGAGTCAACGGCGCATGCGCTGTTGACTCCCGTTCCGATTTCAGCGCTGGTGTTGCAGGCGCGGTCCTTGTTTGCGCTCCATTTGCCGGCGCTCGTCTTGCCGGCGCTGTCCTTGCCGGCGTCCCTTGTACTTCAGGCCTCCGGACCTCCAGGCGGATACTGCATCCGGGCCTTCCTGGCCTCCCGATCCTTCAAAATCACGAAGGTCGCGCCTCCAAGCGAGATCAACGCGAACGCGAACCACTGAATCGCGTAACTCCGGTGCGGCCCCTCGTCGAGCGGCGGCGGCGCGATGCGCAGCGGGATCCCCTTGATCACCGTGTCCTTGCCCAGCGCCACCACGTACGTGTCGGCGAGCGGATAGGGGAGCTGCTTCGCCATGCGCGCGTAGTTGATCGTGCGCACGTGGCGCGGCTCCGGCGGATGCGTCTTCGCCGGCGCCTCGAACTCCGCCACGAACCCCTCGAAGGTGCTGTCCGGCGCGTGCCACTGCGCCGGCACGATGGACGACGCGTCCGGCGCGTACACCCAGCCGCGGTTCACCAGCACCGCCGTGTCGTGCCCCGGCACGCGGATCGGCGTGAGCACGTACACGCCGGGCGCCCCGTCGCGCGAACGGTCCACCATGTAGAACTCGTGATCGAAGTCCGGCGTGCCCTGCACCGACACGCGGCGATAGTGCGTGGCCGCGCTGTCGCCGCGCAGGTCGAAGAACGGTACCGCCGTCGAATCGATCCGCGACTCGATGTACGCGTTGAGCGCCTGCCGCTGGTGCAGCCGGCTGATCTGCCAGAAGCCGAGGCGGGTGAACAGCGACGCCATGGCAATGGCGAACAGCGTGAACACGAAGATGCGTTTGGACATGAACTGGAAGGTAAGGGCGCGGTGGACCGTTGACCGTCGACCGTCAACTAGAACAACGACATCTGCTCCCCGAGCTGCTCCGGACTCACCGGACTCTGGTGCAGGAGCCGCTGCAGGTCGCGCGCCGAGGCCGGGCTGTGCCCGGAGAAGTGGTTGTTGAAGTAGCCGTAGATCGTGCGGCCGTCGCGCTCCAGCCGCTCGATCACCTCGGCCCACGCCTCCAGCTCGCGCGTGCGGTCCACCTGCACCCGCGAGAAGTCCACGATCTCCCGGGTGCCCAGCCAGCGCAGGTAGACCAGGTCGCCGGTGGGGCGCTCGGCCAGGCCCAGCATCTGCTTGCGCGGAATCCACTTCCCGTCGGTCAGGGTGAGCGACACCCCGTGCTCGCCGAGCAGCGCCAGCACGCCGTCGTAGATCCAGCCGCGATGGCGGAACTCGACGGCGAACCGGATGTCGTGGGGCAGCGTGGGGAGGTACTCGGCCAGCGCGGGCAGCTCGGCGGGGGTGAAGTCGGGGCCGAACTGCAGCAGGACCACGGCCAGCTTGTCGTCCAGCTCGCGGGCGCGGTCCAGGAACTCGCGCGTCACGTCGGCGCAGTCGCGCAGGCGGCGCTCGTGCGTGACCTCCTGCGGCATCTTGAGCGCGAATCGGAAGTGGGGCGGCGTCCGGTCGCCCCACCCGCGCACGGTCCGCGCCGACGGCACGGCGTAGAAGGTGGAATCCACCTCCACGGTGTCGAAGGCGCGCGCGTACACGGTGAGGAACTCCGTGGGGCGCGTGCGCGGGGGATAGAACGGGCCCACCCAGGCGTCGTAGTTCCACCCCTGGGTGCCGAGATGCACGGAGCCTGCCATGCTTCCAATTGGCGCGCGCGGCCGAGTCGCGTCAAGCCGCGTCAGCGGTACGTCTCGAAGAACCCGGTGCCGGTGCCCTGGAACACGTCGCCGTGCACGCGTCCCGACACGTGCAGGATCCCCTTCATCTGAATGAAGTAGGGCCGGGCGAGGTCCCGCGCCGCCAGCGCGTCGCCCCGCTCCACGAGCGGCGTCCGCGTGTCGGTCCCCGTGGCCGACTGGACGTCGATCGAGATGCGCAGCGTGTCGTCGCCGCGGATATCGGACATCTGGGCGTGACCGGGAACGACAATGCGTTTTCCGTTCACGGTGATGGTGCGGCCGTCGGTGTAGTGCACCTGGGAAGGTCTGAATACCGCGAGGAATCCCTGCGCGTCGGTGAGGAATACGAAAAGCGGCCGTAGGACGGTAGGACTGTAGGACGGTTGTTGGGGGACGGCGTTCTTTGGGTTGGCCGTCCTACCGTCAAACCGTCCTACCGTCCTACTCTCCTCGTCCACGCGTCCATACAACACCCCGAGATCCCCTCCCCTCCCCGCCCCCCAATCCCACGTCACGCCGCGCCAGGTGCCCCAGTTGTGGTCGTGATACGCCTGGACGTTCCGGTACCGATCGCACGCTCCCGCCACGCAGATCGTGCCGCTCGCGTCGGCACGCAGCGCCGGCACCACATAGCCCGACACCAGCGAGTCGCTCGACACCGACGCGCCCGGAAAATACGCGCCGGGCTCGGGCGCCACCACGAGGTCGAGCGTGAGCGGCGCGCCGTCGCGCTCGCCGCGCGCCACGCCGTGCAGCCGGTAGTCGCCGTTCGGGAGCAGCGTCACCGACGACGCGCCGATGGTGAGATCGGGACTCGTCGTCGAGAAGCGCACGCGCCCCGACGGCACGTTGGCCACGAACCGCTCGGCGGGCGAGCCGGGTCCATGCAGCGTCACCAGAAGCTGCCCGCCCCAGCGCCCCTTCGGCACGGCGCCGGCCACGATGTACGAGATGAACGCCCAGTGCTTCGTGTCGGCGCTCAGCACGTTGAAGTAGTGCCATTCCGCCCACGACGGATCGTTGGCCGCGGCGGCGGGCGGCTGGTGGAAATGATCGATCTCGTTGCGGAGCTGGAAGGGGGTGGGGTCGGCCCACTCGCGGTCGCCCGCGTCGTCGGTCCAGCTTCCCGACGCCACCGCCGGGCCGGCGCCGACCGCGTCGTTGCGCGACGGAATCTGCCCCGAGGCCAGCACGGGGATCTGCCGCCCGTCGGGAGTCGTGACGTACGCGAGCTTGCCCACGATCTGCGGCGCCGCCGCGGTCACGAGGCCCGCCAGCCGCGGCGACGCCAGCACCTGCCGGTACACGAACTTCGCGTGGTCGATGGACAGGAACATCCCGCCCAGCCCGCCGGTCTTCATCACCTCGACGTCTATCCCCTGCGGCAACACGGTGATCTCGCCGCCGCCCACCAGCCGCTCCTGCCGCGCCTGCGTGAGCATCGCCGTGCCCACCGAGAGCAGCACGATCATCACCGCCACGCCCAGCGCGTAGCCGAACAGCAGGAGCGCCGTGCGCCAGGGACGCTGCACGAGATGCCGGAAGGAGAGCGTGCCGAGCACGTCAGGGCGCCCGCGTGTCGGCCACGATGCGGCCGTCCTTCACGTGCACCACGCGCCGCGCCGCCGCGGCCAGATCCTCGTCGTGCGTCACCACGACGATCGTCGTGCCGTCGGCGTTGAGCCGCTTGAACAGCCCGATGATCTCGGCGCCGGTGTGCGCGTCCAGCTCGCCGGTGGGCTCGTCGCAGAGGAGCAGCGCCGGCCGGTTGGCCAGCGACCGCGCGATCGCCACCCGCAGCTGCTCGCCCCCTGAGAGCTGCGATGGCCGGTGGATGACCCGGTCGCCGAGTCCCACATAGGCGAGCAGTTCCCGGGCCCGCGCCCTTCGCTCCGCGCGCCCCATCCC